>DAOWII010000073.1 GCA_030640985.1 Chromatiales bacterium | reverse complement strand
CAGATTATTTTAAATGGCTGGATGATTATACTGAGTTGTTAAATTATCTTGGCAAGCCCCAAACAGAATTTAGCACCATTGTCTTTGACCGCCACACCCTGCCCAGCGGAGTCTTGCCGCTTGTTTGCCAGCAAAATCGCCCTGGCCTTGTACAATTCTTTTATCGCCAAATGGATGAGAATAGTCAGCTTACAGAAATTTATGTACTGGATGAAAATGGCTCACTATATTTCCAGCAACGGCCATTTCATAATGAAGAAACCCTGCTTTCACATTACAACCACTTTTTTGAAAACATCACTAATCGCATGAGCTTTCTAATGCATGAGGGTCAACCGGCAAGCGCCATAAACGGTATTGAATTTCATACCATAAAGCGTGATGCGAGAGGTAAGCGGGTATTATACCAACAGGGATTACCTCAACGAGGAGCAGGGGCAGACTATATCAAGCTGCTAGTGATTGTTGAGTTGAACGAGCTGGGAAAAACCAACTTTGTGCTTTATTGTAACAACCGGGAATTCTCAACCCTGGAATACGGCTCTGGGTTATTCGATGCTGTTGCAGGCTATATACTGTCACTGCGAGGCAGTGTCCACAGCTATCCTATTTATATTACCGATATCAGCATCTCCCGGCCTGCGCTCACTGAGGCAAAAATCTCACGGGTTCAAACCCGACACTTCCTCACTTACAAGCAACGTATTGAGGACCAACTGAATCATGCCATGAATCGACTGGATTGAGGCATAAGCAAAACTTACTCGGTACCCAGTTGCCCTCTTAACCAGACACCAATCGCCTGAATCTCTTCGGGACAGACTGTATGCTCCATGGGATAGTGATGCCATTCCACCGAATGGCCCATCAACTCTAGCTGTTGTTTCGAACTTTCAGCAAGGCTCAAGGGAATCAATGGATCATCATCACCATGGGCCATTAAAACAGGTATTTGAACATTGGCAGGATGCACCTCATCGGCGACTTTATTCGCCAACGGCAAATAGGTAGACAAAGCAAGGATCCCGGCAAGCGGCCGAGAGTAGCGTAGACCCGTGTGCAGCACCATCGCCCCTCCCTGAGAGAAACCTGCCAGCACAATACGTTCACTATGAATACCCTGCTCCAGCTCATGTTCGATCAAAGCCTGTAACTGCTGTTCGGAGCGCCGCATGCCGACTTCATCCTGCTGTTCGCCAAAGTCAGGGCTATTAATGTCATACCATGCTGGCATCACATAGCCATTATTGATAGTTACCGGCTGTTCCGGAGCATGGGGAAAAACAAAACGAACAGACAGATCATCCAGGCCAAGTTCCGGCACAATGGGCGCAAAGTCATGGCCGTCGGCACCCAGTCCATGTAGCCAGATAACCGCGGCTTCTGCCTCTGAAGCTGGCTCAATTACGACAGCAGGCAATAATGTCTTATGATTTTTTTTCTGCATATTTATATCAACCTGATGACCTTATCTCGACTAACAACCGTTAGGTAACCTTGGCATGCTGGCGCCGGTACAGTTTATACTGTGCGTTTTGAACAACAAAGCTGTGGGAGTTAATCATGGGTGCTCAGCAAAAACAAACCCGCCTTTGGATCGTGATAACGCTACTGGCCATACTGGGGTTTGCCTCAGGCTGTGGCGCCAAGGGCCCACTTTCACTCCCGGAAACTCCGGAACAGCTCTAAATTAAGCACAATGTCCTTAAACAATAACAATTAAGTAACACCGCTATGGATCAATTTAATTACCACAACGGCCAATTATATGCCGAAAATGTACCGCTAACCCGGATTACCGAAATATTCGGTAGCCCCTGTTATGTCTACTCCCGCGCTACCATTGAACGCCACTGGCATGCCTTTGATGAAGCCCTGACAGGTCAAGCGCACCTGGTGTGTTATGCCGTTAAAGCCAACTCTAATCTGGCCGTGCTCAATACTCTGGCACGCCTCGGTTCCGGCTTTGATATCGTATCTGCAGGTGAACTGGAACGCGTCCTGGTCGCTGGCGGTAACCCCGGGAAAGTAGTTTTTTCCGGGGTGGGCAAACGTTCTGATGAAATCCAACGTGCGCTGGAAGTGGGTATCCTCTGTTTTAATGTAGAGTCCCTCGCCGAACTGGAACGCATTAACGCAATTGCTGCCGAAATGAATGTACAGGCTCCCATCTCCATACGGGTCAACCCGGACGTTGATGCCAAAACACATCCCTATATCTCCACTGGGCTGAAAGAAAATAAATTTGGCATCGATATCCAGCAGGCGCCGGAAGTATATGCCCGCGCGGCCAATATGCCCCACCTGGACATCATTGGTATCGATTGCCATATCGGTTCACAAATCACCGAAATAGCGCCTTTTATTGATGCGATGCAGCGTGTGCTGGCACTTGTCGACGCCCTGATTGAACAGGGGATTGCTGTACGCCACCTTGATATCGGGGGTGGTTTGGGCATCAATTATCAAGATGAAACACCTCCGCTACCCGGCGATTATGCTGCTCCACTACTAAACCTTATCGACGGTCGTGATTTACAACTGCTTATCGAACCAGGCAGAGCAATTGTAGGTAATGCAGGGGTCCTGTTAACCGCCGTTGAATATCTGAAACATACCGAGCACCGGAATTTCGCCATCGTCGATGCCGCTATGAATGATCTGCTACGCCCTACCCTGTACAGTGCGTGGCAAGACATCGTCCCTGTGATACCCCGTCACGATGAGGAAATTTACAGCTATGACGTGGTCGGCCCGGTCTGTGAAACCGGTGATTTTCTGGGTAAGGATCGGAAACTGGCATTGGCACAAGGTGACCTGTTAGCCGTGCGTTCTGCTGGCGCCTATGGTTTTACCATGAGCTCAAACTACAACTCCCGACCCCGCGCCGCCGAAGTTATGGTGGATGGTGACCAGATGCATTTGGTGCGTAAAAGAGAAACCCATGCCGCACTCTATGCCGACGAAAGCCTGCTACCAGATTAGGCAGCATCCAGCTCCCGGAGCTTTGCATATGCACCCACCGCAAGGTAATCTCTCACCATGCTCTATGAATTCACCAAAATGCAGGGCCTGGGTAATGACTTTGTTGTCATCGACACCATTACCCAGATGCTCAAGCTGGATACCGCACAAATACACACACTGGCGGATCGTCACTTCGGCATAGGTTTTGATCAGCTGCTACTGGTCGAGAGCTCATCCCGTGAAGACATTGACTTCCGTTATCGTATTTTTAATGCCGATGGCAGTGAGGTCGGTCAATGTGGAAATGGGGCGCGTTGCTTTGCCCGTTTTGTCCGCGACAAAGGACTCACTGACAAAAATGTCATAAAGGTCGAAACACTGAATGGAATACTGGATCTTTACATTGAGGCCGATGGCCAGGTACGGGTAAACATGGGAGTCCCCACGTTTACCCCCGCCAACATTCCATTCCAGGCCCCCCAACAGGCCGAGCGCTATGATCTTGAGCTAGATGGAAAAACTGTCGAGATTGGCACCGTTTCTATGGGCAACCCCCATGCGGTTATGCAAGTAGATGACATTAATACAACAGACATCGAGCACCTGGGAAGACAGATTGAATCCCACCCACGATTTCCTGAGCGGGCAAACGCGGGCTTTATGCAAATCCTTAGTCGTGAACAAATTAATCTCCGCGTGTATGAGCGTGGTGCCGGAGAGACACTGGCCTGCGGTAGTGGAGCCTGTGCTGCCGTGGTGGCCGGCCACCAGTGGAATTTATTGGATGAAACTGTCATAGTGAACCTGCCTGGAGGGGCCCTTTCCATTCACTGGGAAGGTGATGGTGAACCCGTATGGATGAGCGGGCCCGCTGTTACCGTTTTTGAAGGACATATAGACTTATGAGTGATCAGCAAGAAAAAAAACTGGCCCACACCGAATTTAATGAAAATGAGCTGGCCTCCTATCTGCGTAAGCACCCCGATTTTTTTACGCGGCACGACTACCTGCTAGCTGAGCTAAACTTACCTCACACCGGGACCGGACAAGCCGTTTCACTAATTGAACGCCAGGTCAGTATCCTGCGTGAGCAAAAGCTGGAACTTAAACATAAGATTCATGCTTTGACAGACGTTGCCAAAAGCAACGAAATATTACTGGAACAAATACAGCAATTAATTATCAAGCTTATTGCCAGTCCAGATCTGGATACCACGCTCAGTCTCCTGGATGAATCCCTACGCCAGGATTTTTGTGCCAATTTAGTCGCTATCCGCCTGATTGCACTTACTAAGGAACATGAACAGCAGCCCGGGTTTGTAGCTCGTCACGATGAAGAATTAAATGCCTTCAGTACCCTGCTCCATAAAGCACAACCTGTCTGCGGTCACCTGAAACCGGAACAACGTCAATTCCTGTTTGCCGATGATGCCCATGCGGCCGCATCAGGAGCCATCATCCCCTTATGTGATCCCGAAACCGGTGAGCATATCGGCCTTATTGGTATTGGTAGCACGGACGCCAAGCGTTTTCACCCGGAAATGGGTACTGCATTTCTTCGTCACCTGGGTGCCGTCGCTAGTTGCATTATCAAGACTCGGCTGGAAACAACATAAGCATGCATACTGAGGCAGGCCAGTGGCTGGAACGCTTCATTAACCATCTGAAACATGAACGGCGCCTGTCTATTCACACCTTGAATAACTATCAGCGCGATCTGAAGCGCTTGCAAACATTCTGTACCACACAACAGGTCAAAGACTGGAAACATCTGGATGTACACCAGGTGCGTAACTTTGTCGCCTGGCGACACAAACAAGGACTGGCAGGGCGCAGCCTGCAGCGTGAACTATCGGCGATACGTGGTTTTTTCAATTACCTGCTTCGTGAAGGCATTGTCAAACAAAACCCCGCCATAGGCATCCCGGCACCTAAAACCGCCAGGCGCCTCCCCAAAACCCTGGATGCCGATCAAATCAGTCACTTGCTCGATCTGAAAGGTGAAGACGTTCTCACCGTGCGTGATCGCGCCTTGATGGAGCTACTCTATTCTTCTGGCTTGCGCCTGTCTGAACTGGTCAACCTCGATCAGGATCAACTGGATCTTACCGATGCAACCGTTCGTGTCACAGGTAAAGGCAATAAAACACGACTACTACCCGTGGGCAGGCACGCCTTGAGTGCATTGCGCAATTGGCTCAAACACAGGGGACAATTGACCAGGACCGAACAGAAAGCCCTGTTTCTCAACCGGAATGGGCAACGCCTGTCTGCCAGAGGGATACAGCAGCGTATACGCCAGTGGGCACAGCGCCAGGGAATCAGCTCTGGTGTACACCCCCATATGTTACGCCACTCCTTTGCCAGCCATATACTGGAATCCAGTGGCGATCTCCGTGCGGTGCAGGAGCTCCTGGGTCATGCCGATATTGCCACCACCCAAATCTACACCCATCTTGATTTTCAGCACCTGGCCAAGGTTTATGACCAAAGTCACCCCCGAGCGCACCGCCGTAACAAAGACTAGGTAAATCTCCGGTTAATTCTGGCAGACTAAGCTTGCACCTTTAGGCTGATGACATATGCTTAATAAAAAACAACGGTGACAAGCAATGAAAAATAAAACAGGACTATCACTTGTTCTACTAATGATGGCACTAATGACAACATTTCCAGTCTTTGCCGAGTCAGAGGAAAAAACTAATGAAAAAGAGGTCAAAAAGGCTATCTACCATCCACTGGAACCTGCCTTTGTAGTTAACCTTAATACTCAGGGGAAACGGCAACGTTTCTTGCAGATAAGCATACAATTAATGACATACGATCCTGAGATAGTCAAAATCATTGAGTTCCATGACCCAGCAATTCGCCACACCTTGCTAATGCTGTTCTCAAATCAAGATGTAGCATATGTTCAGTCCGCCACAGGCCGAGAGGAGTTACGCGTGAAAGCATTAGAGGATCTACAAGAATTATTTACGGAAATTTCAGGAAAACCAGGTATTGAAGCTATTTACATCACCGATTATGTCATCCAGTAGGTGGTTATTTATAAGCGTTATTTGTCACTATGGAAGACCTTACTATCGATGTGAAATTCACACCAACTAAAAATTCATACCTGTTTGCAGCGACTTCTAAAAAATCATCCCAGGCAACACAGCCAATATCGATTCAGCGGATTAGTCATAGACTCCAGATCACAAATCAGTGACACGAGAGACACAGTTCCTCTGCATTAACACGCAACAGGTCGACAGATTTCCCATGCGGATCGTGGCAAGTTGTACAATTTATAGTACTTTTGTATAACGGCAATTGTTTTGGTATTTCCATGGTAGGTTTAGTTCTAACAGAGTGATCGAATTCACTTGCATGCAAGGTATGACACCGAAGACACATACCAGGAAGCTCAGAGACCAAACCCGCATTACTCTTACTCGGGGAGGAGCTACTATGACACACATCACAGGTTGGATGAGCTGCATTTACAGGAAAGGACAAAAAGAAACTGGCTAGCAATAGCCCCGTAACTCCAAGAATATGCTGAGACATCTTTATATTAGAAATCATTAAGACAAACCCACCCTATGGTTATTACACATATGCACAAAGACTAACCCTCGTAACTTGATATATCAAGCATATCATTGCCTTATAAAACACTCCAATATGGAAACCCACTAATATACTCAAGATATGACATATGACGATATTATTGCACTAGACTTCAACTACTCAATAATGCATCTCTCCCTACAATTAAATATTAATTCCCCCGTTTCGGATAACAACACTAATTCACTGTTGTAAGCCAAACAGTCCGGGCCAAAGGGTTTCGATTCATGGAGACGTCTCTTCCCAATAATATCGTTATTAACCACACTGACACTGATTTCTACCTTTTGCCTTGGCCTGATACAACGCAAGGTCAGCGCGCGTAAAAACAGCATCAGGATCATCGCCTTCACCAAACTGAGAAATACCACCTGAAATAGTCACACTTACTTGCTTATTATTGTGGTGGAATTCTGCATGCTCAATATTTGATCTTATTTTTTCTGCCAAAGTAATTACATCATCTAAAGTTGTCTCAGGAAACAACATGACGAACTCCTCTCCACCGTAACGTGCAATGAAATCCGTTTCCCGTATCTGTTCAGCCATCAGGGAAGCAATAACCCGTAACACCTTGTCACCCGCCTGATGGCCATAAGTATCATTTATCTTCTTAAAATTATCCACATCCCAGACAATCATGACCAAACCAAAGGGGTAGCGTTGCCAGCGTTTATATTCCTTTTCAATCCATTCGTCATACGCCAGGCGATTGTTAATCCCGGTAAGTGGATCTATGAGAGCCTGCCGACTTTCTTGTTTTACACGCTCACGTAACTCCTTCGTCTCGTTCTCAAGCCGTTCAATTTGAATCTTTAATTCATTATTTTTTTGTTTGGTTATTCTATAACGACTTTCGGATGCCCGATGGAAACTATCCATGTGATCTCGAATGTCTATAACACGCTGCTGAATCTTTGCCTTTAATGTATCCAGCTCATTTACTTCTTTCACAGTGCCTTCTATCGCGTGCATTTGCGCCTTCATTGCAACACCTAAATCAGCGCCATCCTGAAAGAAGCCTTGCTGATTTATCATGCTCTCCTGAAAACTTTTGTCCAGATTCTGGAGATTTACCGTTAATTGTTTAAGAAAACTTTGAACCTCTCGCTTTTCATCCTGAATTTGGGTTCGCATTTCCGCCACCAGATTGGCAATAGCCTTTAAAACATCAGTCACACCACCGGCAGGCATCCCCATGGCCAGGGAAATTTGCAACTTCTCCACTTTTGGATGCAATGCAGCAGGAAGGGGAAGCTCCTCCAATAAT
>DAOWII010000156.1 GCA_030640985.1 Chromatiales bacterium | reverse complement strand
TTCAGTGAAGTCATCGGCTCCTGGAAAATCATGGCAATTTCCCGCCCCCGGTACTGGCGAAATATATGCTCGTCTGCTTGAAGTAGATCCTCTCCCTGATAATAGATCTGACCAGTTTCATATTCCGACAGTGCTTTTTCGTGCAAACCCAGAACCGATAAAGCCGTGACCGATTTACCGGAACCCGATTCCCCTACCAGTGCTACCTTTTCACCGGGTGCGATCACCAGGTTAATATTATCGATCACCCGATTACGCTCACCGGGATACCCCAGTGCAACGGACAGATCTTTAATTTCCAGCAGTAGTTTATTGGATGCGTTCATTATTTATTCTGATTAAGTCCCTAGCCCCGTCGAGGATCCAGAGCTTCACGTAGAGCTTCGCCAATAAAAATAAGCAACATTAAGGTGCCCACCAACACAATAAAGGTACTAATAGATAACCACCAGGCTTCAATATTTTCCTTACCTTGAGCAAGCAATTCACCCAGGCTTGGGGTCTCCGGCGGTACGCCCAGTCCGAGGAAATCCAGACTGGTGAGGGCTAGTATCGCCCCACTGATCCGGAACGGCAGAAAGGTAATCACCGGGGTCATGGCATTGGGTAACAGGTGCTGCAACATGATTGAGCGATTGGAGACACCCAAAGCTCGGGCTGCAGTAACATAATCCATATTACGTCCCCTGAGAAACTCGGCGCGTACATAATCCGCCAGGCCCATCCAGCCAAACAGGCTAAGCAATACGATCAGCAATAACACACTGGGATTAAATATGGAGGCGAAAATAATCAGCAGGTATAACTCTGGCATTGAACTCCAGACTTCGATCACGCGCTGGGAAAACAGATCCAGGCGGCCACCGAAATAACCTTGCAAGGCTCCGGCAAGAATACCGAAAGTAGTGCCAATAACGGTTAATACCAAAGCGAATAATACCGATAGACGAAAACCATAAATCAGCCGTGCAAGCACATCCCTGCCGCGGTCATCGGTACCAAGCAAATTTTCCGCCGAGGGTGCCGCAGGGTTAGGCGCGTCACTAAAATAGTTAATGGTATCGTAGCGATAAGGATTCAGCGGATAAATCGCCCAGTTATCACCACTGATGAGCCGATCACGAATATAGGGATCCAGGTAGTCGGTTTCCGTTTCAAAATCCCCACCGAAGGTGGTTTCTGCATAGGAGACGGCGATGGGAAAATAATACTCCCCCTCATAATGAAGCAAAACCGGTTTGTCATTGCAGAGCACTTCTGCAAACAGGCTCAGCACAAACAGGATGGAGAAAACCCACAGACTGATATAACCACGACGATTACTCTTGAAACGTCGCCAGGCACGCCTTGATGCCGTCATCGGTGCCGATGCCGTCATTGGCGCTGATGACGTTATCGGATTAACAGCACTCATTGTTTCACCGCCTCAAACTGAATGCGTGGGTCTATCAATACATAACAGACATCAGTGATCAATTTGGCGATGAGCCCCAACAGCGTAAACAGGTACAGGGTACCCAGCACCACTGGATAGTCACGATTTAGCACCGAGTTATAGGAGAGCAGGCCCAGACCGTCCAGAGAGAAGATTGTCTCTATCAAAAGACTGCCGGTAAAAAATGCACCAATAAAGGCCGCGGGAAAACCGGTAATCAAGGGGATAATGGCATTGCGAAAAACATGTTTATACAGCACTGCATTTTCAGTTAATCCTTTAGCCTTCGCTGTTAACACATACTGTTTACGCACCTCTTCCACAAAACTGTTTTTGGTCAACATGGTCATCACTGCGAAGCTGCCCACCACTGAGGCGGTTACCGGCAATACCATGTGCCACAGGTAGTCGAGTATTCTATCCAGCCACGACAGTTCGGCCCAGTTGTCAGACACTAGTCCGCGCAGGGGAAAAACATCAAAAAAGCTGCCACCACCAAATAACACCAATAAGGCAATACCCAGCACAAAACCGGGGATGGCGTAACCAATCAGAATAATGGTGCTGGTAATCACATCAAAGCGGCTACCATCACGCACTGCCTTGGCGACCCCCAGAGGAATACAGGTCAGGTAGGTAATAAAAAAGGTCCACAGACCCAGGCTGATAGATACTGGCAGTTTTGAGATCACCAACTCACTCACCGACTGATGATGAAAATAACTTTCACCTAGATCGAAAGTGAGATAATTGCCCAGCATATCAACAAAGCGCTGGTAGGCCGGTTTGTCGAAACCATACAGTGCCTTGATCTCATCCAGCCGTTCCTGATCCAGCCCCTGCCCACCTCGATACATATTTTGCGAGCCACTACTGGCCTCGCCATGCATGGCATCACCGCGCAACTGGCTGACCATTTGTTCCACCGGACCACCGGGAACAAACTGAATCACCGCGAATGTCACCAGCAACACCCCAAAGAGCGTCGGGATCATAAGCAACAGTCGTTTTAATATGTAGGCAGCCATGGTTTTTAAGTATAAGTTTTACACTTGTTGCTTTCGACTTGTATCTGTTTCATTTTTTCCATGCTGTTTTTAATAACCAGGGCTCAGCCTGGTAATACAGAGGCAAGGTTTCAGGAAATTTAAAACGATCCCAGTAAGCAATGCGATGGGTACCAATATACCAGTTGGGCACCAGGTATTCGCCATGCAGCAACACACGATCCAATGCTCGTGTAGCCGTAACCAATTCATCACGGTTCTTCGCATAAATAACCTTTTCAACTAAGGCATCGATCACTGGTTCTTTAATTCCAATACTATTTCGTGAACCTTTCTGCTCTGCCGATGATGAGTGGAACATATACATCAGTTCATTACCCGGCGACTGTGACTGTCCAAAGGACGTGACCATCATGTCAAAATCAAAGCTATCGGCCCGTTGTTGGTACAACGCTACGTCTATCGTCCGATAATTCAGTTGAATTCCCAACTTGGCCAGATTACGTGCAAAAGGGGCAAGAATACGTTCAAAGCCTTTTTGTGCCAGCATTATTTCAAACTGGAATGGCACCCCTTTTTTGTTACGTAAGGCACCATCACGAAAAGTCCAACCAGCGTCGGTCAGTAACTTTTTTGCCTGACGTAAATTGGCCCGCAGGCCACCCGGAGGTTTAGTGCTTGCAGGTCGCCACTCGGTGGTAAATATTTTATCATCCAGTTGGGACTTAAACTGTTTTAACAATGCCAGCTCATCACCGGAGGGCAAGCCACGGGAGGCCAGTTCACTGTTACTAAAATAACTGTCACAGCGATCATACTGATCGTAAAACAGCTTGTGATTCGACCATTCAAAGTCCATAGCCAGGCTGATAGCCCGACGTACATTTTTATCCTTGAATAATTCCCGGCGAGTATTAAACACAAAGCCCTGCATCCCGGCGTTATTACTGTGTTTGATATGGGTCTTTATAATTTCACCCTGTTCAAAAGCTGGCCCCACATAATCACGAGCCCACTTTTTGGAATTATATTCGTTGATGAATTCCACTTCACCAGCCTTGAAGGCTTCCAGTATCACCGTAAAGTCACGATAATATTTATAAGTCACACGATCAAAGTTGTACATACCCCGACGCACGCCCAGATTCTTGCCCCAATAGTCCGGGTTGCGAACGAAGCTAATGTATTTGCCTAGTTCATATTTTTCAATCTGGTAAGGGCCGCTGGTTAGCGGTGTGTCCATAACAACTTTATCGAAACTCTTATCTTCTACCCAGTGACGGGAGAACACCGGAATCTGGCCAACGATCATATGCAGTTCCGGATTTACCCGGGCAAAGTCAAAACGTATGGTTAGCCGATCGATGACCACGGCTTGTTTGATATCTGTCCAGGAGAAGCGATATTGGGGATAGACGGCCTTGTCTTTTAAGTTCTCGAAGGAGAATTTCACATCTTCCGCCGTCACCGGAGTACCGTCATGGAAACGAGCCGCCGGGTTAAGCCGGTAGATCACCGACAAACCATCTTTTGCGAGGCTAACATCTTCAGCCAGCAGACCATACTGGGTGAAAGGCTCATCCAGGCTGGACTCCATTAGTGATTCAAACATCAGCTCAGCCAGCCCGGCAGCAGAGATACCTTTAAGCAGAAATGGATTGAGGCTGTCAAAACTGCCAAAGGCAGAGAGAATCAGACGGCCGCCCCTGGGAGCAACCGGATTTACATAATCAAAGTGGTTGAATCCCTGGGGATACTTAGGTGTGTAGCCCAATGCCTGGGAGCCAGCGGCATAGCTACTTGCGGTAACATGCAGAAATAAGCAAATAGCCAAAAGGCATGATGGAAAAGAATGTTTCATAATACGGTTCTGACTGAAGCCCTCACTATTCCCATTCATTGGCCGGATTCATTATTATTACGACCTTTAAAGTCGAACACTAGTATAACGCAATCTTTCCTGAATGCACTTCAGTGCAACTATCCCATATTAAAGAATCATATTTAAATAAGCGTCTCCAAACAATAATCACACAGACAACAAAAAGGCCATCTCAACGAGATAGCCTTTTTGTAAGTCACATATAAACTGCTAGTGCTGAATATGCTTTGCTCGTCTAACGAATAGTAATATCAGCCTCTGCACGTAGACGACTCAGCATCGCCGCATAAACTGCCCTGGAGGCGGCGGCCTCAACGGGATGATCACTTTCACGTTCTTTTTTGATATCGTCTACCGCTCCATCAGTAACCGCATAAAGTGCAATAACTACTTGATCACCAGAAGGCAAGGAAACCAGTTCAAATGTCGCCTGACCTTTTTCCGGCGGGCGAGCCATACTGAAGGCGGCTTCAATAATGGCACGGTCAATAGCGGCTCCAGTGCGTGACAGTTTCTTTTCACGCTGCCATTTCATACCTACAGAGTTAGCCAGACTTGTAGTTGCCTCACCTTTATTAAGACGCGCAAATAAATCCTCTGCCACTGCCAGCGCGGCCTCACGTGCCTTTTCACGGTGCAATTGCGCTGAAATTACGCCTTTCACATCAGCCAAAGGTTTTATCGCCTGAGGCTTATGTTCACGAACTCGTAACACCACCACATGATCATCACTAATTTCAATGGGCTCACTATTATTGCTATTCATCAACACATCGTCACTGAATGCAGCAGCAATCACCTTGGTTTCAGCGAAAAGACCGCTCCCCCCCTGGCGTGAAAAATAATCACTCGACTTGATCGTTAACTTAAGTTGCTCAGCTGCCTCCTCCAGAATGGAAGGGTGCTCATAGATCAAGTTCGCAAGTTCTTCCGCCTGATCATAGAATTGCTCTTCAGCCTGTTCACGCCGCAGCTCTTCCAGAATCTGTTCACGTACCTGCTCGAAAGCTTTAGTCTCTCCGCCCTGTATCGCTTCCAGACGAATAATATGATAACCAAATTCACTAAGCACAGGCTCGCTAAGCTCACCTTGTTTCAGAGAAAATACAGAGTCTTCGAATACCGGTGTCATCAAACCACGTTCAAAGTAACCGAGGTCACCACCTTCCGGCGCCGATCCTGGATCATCTGAATGCTCTTTGGCCAGAGCCTCAAAGGATTCACCTTGTTTCAAACGATTCAGAAGTTCGTTTGCCTTTTTAGCAGCGTCATCTTCAGAGTTCGAATCCAGAGAGACAAGAATATGCCGGGCACGACGCTGTTCCGGACTACGATAATTCTCAGATCTAACCTCATAATCAGCACGTAGTTCTGCATCAGTCAGCTCAATACCTGAAGCGATGTCAGCGACTGAAAGCTCCAGATAATTCAGTGCAACTTGTTCAGGTACTGTATAGCGAGATGAATTCTCATCGTAGTAACTTTGTATCTCATCCTGAGAAATATGGATTCCCTTTTCATAGTTTGCAGACTTTAACTGCATATATGCAATGTCACGTTTTTGATTATTCAGCCGGAAATAATTGCTTAGTTCAGCATCAGTCACAAACTCAGTTGTTGTCAGGCCAATACGGAGTTGCTCGGTCAACATATCCCGGCGCAGATCATATTCAAACATGCCAGGTGATATGCCGTTTCTACGCAGTAACTGCTCGTAAGTTTCTGCTGAAAACTCACCATCCGTCTGGAAGGCCTCGATAGAACGGATGATTTCCGCCAGTTGCGAATTACTGATACCCATTTTATTGTCGCGTGCTGCCTGTATCATCAATTCCCGATCAATGAGTTCCTGCAATAAGCCCTGTTTCATTTGCTCCTCAGGAAACATATCGGGATCAAAGTTTTCCCCAAACATTTCCTGCAAGCGCTCGCGCTGTCGCTGATAGGCTATTTGTAAATCACGTTGAGAAATATCGATGCCATTAACTTCGGCAACGCCTTGTTCTGAACCGCCACCGATATATTCCTGAACCCCCCATAATGCAAAGGGAATAGTGATCAGAGTTACGATGACCCAGGCAAACCAACCTTTAGCGCGACTTCGTATAAAATGCAGCATGTCAGTAATTATCTTTTATTGATTGAACAAAGTATGAATTAATTAAAAAAAAAGGGTGCATAAAATGCACCCTCATAATAATACATCAAAGTATAATAATATATAAAAGTTGGCGGAGCGGACGGGATTCGAACCCGCGACCCCCGGCGTGACAGGCCGGTATTCTAACCAACTGAACTACCGCTCCTAGTTTTGGTGGGTGCTGAGGGACTTGAACCCCCGACCCTCGCCTTGTAAGGGCGACGCTCTCCCAACTGAGCTAAGCACCCCTAACTGAGGCGCGCTAGTTTACTGCATCCTTTAATGCTTTACCAGCTTTAAAACTAGGATTTTTTGAAGCCTTAATTTGGATAGTTTCACCTGTACGTGGGTTACGACCTGTACGTGCAGCACGTTCACGAACCAGGAAAGTACCAAAGCCTACCAGGCTAACCTGGTCATCATTTTTCAGTGCTCCTGTAATAGCATCAACGATACTATCAACAGCTCGTGTAGCAGCCGCTTTTGAGATATCCGCACCTTCTGCAACTGCATCTACTAATTCTGATTTATTCACCGACATTCCCCCCGGGTTATTATTAAAAAAAAACACCGTCCAGCATAGCGACGGCTTTATGGTAAAAGCTTGGGCAGTTTTATACCAACTGCCTCCGATGCCTGTCAAGCAATGAAATGAACTAGTTCAAAAAATATTACTTGATCAGGCCGTTTAATGCGCCCGAGCCGAACCGCCCGCCTTTGCTTTAGTTGCCTTTTTCTGCTCAGGCAAATCAGCCACGTTCTCATCATCAGGCAGTGGCTCAGGCTTTCTGGATAATGCTAACTCCAGTACTTCATCAACCCACTTTACAGGGTGTATGTCGAGATTGTCTTTGATATTGTCAGGAATTTCGGTTAAATCCCGGCGATTCTCTTCCGGGATTATCACTGTTTTAATCCCACCCCGGTGGGCAGCAAGCAGTTTCTCCTTTAAGCCGCCAATGGGAAGAACCTCACCGCGCAGGGTGATTTCACCTGTCATGGCCACATCCGCACGTACCTCAATACCCGTCAAGGCAGAAACCAGTCCCGTACACATACCGATACCGGCACTGGGCCCATCTTTGGGGATTGCTCCCTCTGGAACATGGACGTGAATATCGTTTTTCTCATAAAAATCAGCTGCAATACCCAATACTTTGGAGCGACTACGGACAACGCTCATCGCGGCCTGGATGGACTCTTTCATCACGTCCCCAAGCTGCCCAGTGACATTATGCTTACCTTTACCGGGCACGATAGCGGTTTCGATGCTGAGCAGTTCTCCACCCACTTCGGTCCATGCAAGACCGGTCACCTGCCCTACCTGATCATGCTCTTCTGCACGGCCATAGCGGAAACGCTTCACACCAAGGTAATCCTCAATATTTTGATCAGTAACCGTAATCTTGCCACTTTCTGGCTTCAGTAACAGCTCCTTGACCACCTTACGGCATATCTTGGCAACCTCGCGTTCCAGGTTACGTACTCCCGCCTCACGGCTATAAAAGCGAATAATGGAACGGATGGCATCTTCGGTAATTTCCAGTTCTCCTTCCTTGAGTCCATTGGCCTTGTGCTGCTTGCTCACCACGTAACGCTGGGCAATATTCAGTTTTGCATCTTCGGTGTAACCCGACAGACGAATGACTTCCATACGATCCAGCAAGGGCCCCGGAAGGTTCATGGTATTTGCTGTGGCAACAAACATCACATCAGAAAGATCATAATCCACTTCCAGATAGTGATCTCCGAAGGTGTGATTTTGCTCGGGATCTAGCACTTCCAACAGTGCAGCAGCCGGATCTCCACGAAAGTCATTAGCCATTTTGTCAATTTCATCAAGCAAAAACAGTGGGTTACGTGCACCCACCTTGGACAGATTCTGGATAATTTTTCCCGGCATGGAACCGATATAGGTACGACGATGGCCGCGAATTTCAGCCTCATCTCGTACCCCGCCCAATGACATGCGTACAAACTTGCGATTGGTTGCCCGTGCGATGGAGCGACCCAGAGAGGTTTTACCAACCCCTGGAGGCCCAACCAGGCATAAAACTGGCCCTTTAAGTTTGCTCACCCGCTGTTGCACAGCAAGGTATTCAAGAATACGTTCTTTGACCTTATCCAGACCATAATGGTCGGCTTCCAGTATCTTTTCAGCCGCCGCCAGGTTATGACGTACACGGGTACGTTTTTTCCATGGCACACCTACCAGCCAATCGATGTAATTACGCACTACCGTGGCTTCTGCAGACATAGGTGACATCATTTTGAGTTTATTCAGTTCACTGTCAGCCTTATCCCTGGCCTCTTTACTCATGCCCGCATCTTCAATTTTCTTCTCCAGCTCATCCAGTTCACTGGCGCCTTCATCCATATCACCTAACTCTTTCTGGATGGCTTTCATCTGTTCATTCAGATAATACTCGCGCTGGCTCTTCTCCATCTGGTTCTTCACCCGGCCACGAATACGTTTCTCGACCTGCAGGAGGTCGATTTCCGATTCCATCATGCCCATCATATGTTCAAAACGCTCACGCAGACCGATGATTTCGAGGATCTTCTGTTTCTCATCGATCTTGAGTGACATATGGGCGGCGATGGTATCCACCAGACGATTGGCATCATCAATGCCGGAAAGGGAACTCAGAACCTCGGGAGGAATCTTTTTGTTCAGTTTTACGTATTGATCAAACTGATTGAGTATTGAGCGGCAAAGCACCTCTGTTTCGCGCTCTTCCAGCTCGGGGGATTCAATCACACTGACCTGAGCCTTGAAATACTCATCGTTGGGAAGGTAATGAATAGTTTTGGCTCGCTGAGCGCCTTCAACCAGCACCTTGACCGTACCATCAGGCAATTTCAGTAACTGTAATATGGTAGAGAGGGTGCCGATGCGATAAATATCATCAGCGGCAGGATCATCATCGGCAGCACTCTTCTGTGCCACCAACAAAATTTGTTTGTCGCCTTCCATCGCACCTTCCAGCGCCTTGATGGACTTTTCCCTGCCGACAAACAGGGGGATAACCATATGCGGGTAAACGACCACATCACGCAGAGGCAACACAGGCATTACCTGCATACTATCGGTAATTTCTGATGCTTTATCCTTGGAATCCATACTAAACCCCTTTTAATAGTCAGCTATTAGCTGTAAACAACGAAGTAATGTAAGCAGGTTAATATGGTCTGACTACCCCATTTTCAAGTACATGTGGGGGGATTAATAGTAGTAGTCCACCTCTGCATTCAGAAAGATATGGCGCTGAAGGGAAAATTAGTCTGTAGCTGCAGCAGAAACCTCAGTTCCCTCGTATACCATCAAAGGTTCGGAATCACTGGTAATAACACCCTCATCAACAACAACACGACTTACATTTTCCAGTGAGGGTAAATCATACATAATATCCAGCAAGACACCTTCCAGTATAGAGCGTAGTCCACGTGCGCCAGTTTTGCGCTCCATTGCTTTTCGCGCCACAGCTCGTAACGCATCTTCGCGAAACTCAAGCTCCACATCTTCCATGTCAAATAATTTGATGTACTGTTTGGTCACGGCATTTTTAGGTTCAACCAGAATTTCTACCAGCGCATCCTCATCCAGCTCATTCAAGGTTGCCACTACCGGTAGTCGACCAATAAATTCAGGAATCAGGCCATATTTGATCAAATCCTCGGGCTCGACCGAGTGCAGGATCTCACTAATACTGCGGCGATCATCCTTGCTTTGAACCTCTGCAGAGAAACCGATACCGCCTTTTTCGGATCGGTCACGAATGATGCGATCAAGACCTGCAAAGGCACCACCACAGACAAACAGGATATTCGAGGTATCAACCTGCAGGAATTCCTGCTGAGGATGCTTACGTCCCCCCTGGGGTGGAACTGAGGCAACGGTGCCTTCAATAAGCTTAAGTAAGGCCTGCTGTACGCCCTCGCCGGATACATCACGGGTGATAGAGGGGTTATCTGATTTACGGGAGATCTTGTCGATCTCATCAATATAGACGATACCGGTTTGTGCCTTTTCTACATCATAATCACATTTTTGCAGCAGTTTCTGAATGATGTTTTCTACATCCTCTCCTACGTAGCCAGCGTCAGTCAGTGTCGTCGCATCCGCAATAGTAAAGGGGACGTTCAATAAGCGTGCCAGGGTTTCCGCCAACAGGGTCTTGCCACTGCCTGTAGGGCCAATCAGCAAGATATTACTTTTGGAGAGTTCCACATCGTCTTTTTTCAAATCTGCATCAAGACGCTTGTAATGGTTATAAACAGCTACGGCCAGTACTTTTTTTGCTCGTTCCTGGCCAATGACATATTCATCAAGAATGGTATTAATTTCATGGGGGGTGGGCAACTTGGCACGACCATCCGCCGCCGCACTTTCCTGTACTTCCTCGCGGATGATGTCATTACAGAGGTCGACACATTCATCGCAGATAAAAACAGATGGTCCAGCAATCAGCTTACGCACTTCCTGCTGGCTCTTTCCGCAGAAAGAGCAGTAAAGAAGCTTGCCATCATCGCTGCCAGTACCGCCGTTCTCTTCACTCATGAAACTTCCCCAAATAACCTGTTCCCAATACTTAACTTACAACATGTGTCAGCAGTGTCAATCTTTCTACGACATATCATGCGACTAATGCCCAAAAACGTGCAGCAGAGCCAGTTTTCAGCCTTCACTGGGGTCAGGCACCCGACTCTCCAGTACCTCATCAATCAAACCGTAGGACCTGGCCTCTTCCGCACTCATAAAGTTATCACGGTCAGTGGCGCTCTGAATCGTCTCCATGCTCTGCCCGGTGTGCTCTGCCAAAATCTTGTTCAAGCGTTCACGTACGGACAAAATCTCCTTGGCATGGATCTCGATATCACTGGCCTGGCCCTGAAACCCGCCCAGAGGCTGGTGAATCATCACCCGTGAATGGGGCAGACAATAACGTTTGCCCTTTTCCCCACCGGCCAGCAACACCGCTCCCATGCTGGCTGCCTGGCCAATACACATGGTCGTTACATTCGGTTTAATGAACTGCATAGTGTCATATATCGCCATTCCTGCCGTTACCGCACCACCGGGGGAATTAATGTACAAATGAATGTCCTTATCCGGATTTTCAGATTCCAGGAACAGTAGCTGAGCCACAATCAGGTTGGCCATATGATCCTCAATAGGCCCAACAATGAAGATGACACGCTCCTTTAACAGCCGCGAATAGATATCATAGGAACGCTCACCCTTGGCCGTCTGTTCCACCACCATGGGTACCAGACCCAGGTTAGTCATATGTTGAGCTCCATCCATACGGCTTGTATCGGTCATATCAATTTATCCTTTAGCAAACCAGGCATTAAGCGCGGTTCATAATTTCATCAAAACTGGTTTTCAGTTCATTGACTTTTGCCTGCTGCAGAACCCAGTCAACTACCGTATCTTCCAATACCAGTGACTCTAACTCAGCCAGACGCTTCTTGTCACTATAGTAATAATTCACAACATCTTCAGGCTTATCATAGGTGGACGCAATCTCCTCCACACGAGCACGTAGCTTATCCGGCTCCGCCTTGAATTCATTCTCGCTAATCATTTCAGATAGCAACAAGCCCAGTGCGACACGTTTGTTGGCCTGCTCTTCAAACATAGCACCTGGCAGCTCGGTACCTTTTAATTGCTCGCCCATTTGCTGCTGCATTTGTGCAGCCATGCGTTTAGCTTCTTCTTCAATCAGCGCTTTAGGGATGTCTATCTTGTTGATTTCGACCAACTTATCCATAACATTCTGCTTAATTTTGGCAGCCAGTCGCAGTCCAAGCTCCCGCTCCATATTTTGCCTGACTTCTGCTCGCAGGCCTTCGACAGTACCCGCCTCAATGCCAAAATCCTTGGCCAGCTCGTCAGTCACTTCAGGAAGTACGGCCTCTTCAACAGTCTTCACCTTAATGGCAAACTGCACAGGCTTACCAGCGACATCATCAGAACCATAGTCTTCAGGAAAGGTAAGGTCCAGGGTTAGATCTACACCCGACTTGGCACCTTTCAAACCCTCTTCAAAGCCTTTTATCATGCGGCCTTCACCTAAAATAACAGGCATACCCTCACCCTTATTACCACCGAAGTCCTCGCCATCAACGGTGCCATGGAAGTCGATGGTTACGCGATCGCCATCCTTTGCCGCACGTTTAATCTCTTTCCAGTCAACTTTTTGCTTACGGATGGTCTCGATGACAACATCAACATCGGCCTCGGTGACTTCGACAACCGGCTTATCTATCTTCACGCCATCCAGCTTGGCAGGCTTGACCTCTGGTAGCACCTCAAAAGTGGCCACATATTCCAGTCCTGCACCGATTTCCATTGATTTTGGCTCCAGCGTTGGCATACCTGCCGGGGCCAGTTTTTCCTGAGTAACCGCTTCATAAAAAGTAGACTGCATCAAATCACCCACAACCTCACGACGAACATCACTGCCGTACTGCTGTTGAACAATTTTCATTGGAACCTTGCCAGGACGAAAGCCGCTAAGCTTTACAGTACGTGCAAGCCTTTTTAGACGGCTTTGTACCCCCTCACTTACCTGCTCTTCGGGGATGGAAACTGTCATCCGGCGCTCAAGGCCCTTAGTTGTTTCTACTGAAACCTGCATCACTACTCCTCAATTCAAATAATTACTATTACTACGGTGTTTGTCATATCTAACCATCCATCACACGGGTAGGCTATTACCTACGCGATGTCATACTCGCAATAAATCTGCACAACGTGTGGATTATTATCAATAAATGGTGCGAAAGGAGAGACTCGAACTCTCACGGGTTACCCCACAGGTACCTAAAACCAGCGCGTCTACCAATTCCGCCACTTTCGCTAATCTTGGAACAGATTATACAGGGTGAGCACGGCCAGTGTGAACCAAAACCATGTAAAACACTCGTTAAGAGCTTGAGATAACTGGGAAATCTCTGATTAATTCATGACCCGTTGCCCTGAACTGAAAATCAAACAGAGCCCTATCGGAAAATGGTGGGCCGTGAAGGACTTGAACCTTCGACCAATTGATTAAGAGTCAACTGCTCTACCAACTGAGCTAACGGCCCTGAGATAACAGTTATTCACTGAACATACGGAAAAATGGGGTGGACGATGGGGCTCGAACCCACGACCACTGGAATCACAATCCAGGGCTCTACCAACTGAGCTACCCCCACCATTGAACCTTCTTACTGCCTAACCTTTACCAACCCCGCTTCTGGAAACCTGCCGAGGCCCCTAAAACATGG
>DAOWII010000039.1 GCA_030640985.1 Chromatiales bacterium | reverse complement strand
TACGGTTGAGCTGGGACAAGGCAATAACCGGACACTTCAATTCTTTGGCCAGTGCCTTGAGTGAGCGAGATATCTCTGAAATCTCTGCAGTACGATTTTCCTTGGAGCCGTTTATCTGCATCAACTGAAGATAATCGATAACGATCAATCCTAGTCCATGCTCATGTTCACGGGCCAGCCGCCGGGCGCGGGCGCGCAATTCGACGGGAGATAGTGCAGGGGTATCATCAATATAAATAGCCGCCTCGGCCAGAATACCCACGGCAGAGGTCATCCGGGGCCAATCATCATCATCTAGCTTGCCGGTACGCACCTTGTGTTGATCGATACGCCCCAACGACGACATCATACGCATAGCCAATTGCTCACCGGGCATTTCCATGGAAAACACCGCCACGGGGATTTTGGCCTGAATCGCCGCGTTCTCAACAATATTCATGGCAAAAGAGGTCTTACCCATGGAAGGGCGACCCGCCACGATGATCAAATCAGACTCCTGTAGTCCGGAAGTTTTATCATCAAAATCGGTAAAGCCCGTCGGCACGCCGGTAAAAGCATCATCGGACTGGAACAGCAGATCGATACGATCCACCGCCTTGGTCAGCAGCTCCTTGATCCCGGTGAAACCACTCTGTCCACTGGCGCCCTGATCAGCAATTTCATACACCTGCTTCTCTGCGCTATCCAGCAGCTCACTAATGGAACGCCCTTCCGTATTAAAGGCACTATCAGCAATGCCATTGGCCACCTGAACCAACTGCCGCAGCACGGAACGCTCCCGCACGATATTGGCATAGGCCTTGATGTTAGCTGCACTGGGGGTGTTGCCCGCCAGAGTGCCCAGATAGGACAGGCCACCAACATTATCCAGCTCATTCTGCTTATCCAGCCACTCGGCCAGGGTGACGGCATCAAAGGGATTATTCTCATTAGCCAGATGACCAATAGCTCGGTAGATCAAGCGGTGGTCGCGGCGATAGAAATCTTCCTCATGTACAAGATCAGCAATCCGTTCCCAGCTGCTGTTATCCGACATGAGACCACCTAGCACCGACTGTTCTGCCTCTATGGAATGAGGGGGAACCTTTAGAGATTCAGTAATCTCATCGTGACTGATGGGGATGGCAATTTCCTGCATAAAATCGGGATCCGTGCTCGCTACAGATGAGAAATGATTTCAGGATACATACGACAAGCATGCCATATGCGGGCAAGGAAAAGAAGAACAATCCGCCCCCGTCAGGCATATTCCTGACGGGGGCAAATGAAAAAACTTACTCGGCGACAACCTTGATAGTCACAGCCTGAACAACATCGGAATGCAGCTGAATGTCAACGGAGTGATCACCCACTTCGCGGATAGGACCGTCTGGCATTTTCACATCGCGCTTCTCAACAGCCGCACCAGCAGCAGTCAGAGCCTTGGCGATATCATCATTGGTCACAGAACCAAACAACTTGCCTTCATCACCGGCCTGATGGGGAATAGTCACCTCAGCCAGCTCTTCCAGTTGCGTGGCACGGGCCTCAGCAGCAGCCAGTGAATCAGCCATCGCTTTTTCCAGCTCCGCACGACGCTCCTCGAACTTGACCAGATTATCAGCAGTCGCCATAACCGCCTGACCACCAGGGATCAGAAAATTACGACCATAGCCAGCCTTAACATTAACCTTGTCGCCAAGATTTCCCAGATTACGAACTTTTTCCAACAAGATTACTTCCATCTCGCACCTCACCAATCACTTCTATTGTATTGAATACAGAATTTCACTGTATTCGTTATTAATCTGCTTCTTTATCGCTATTGTTGTCACTACCATCACGATTGAAGAAACGTCTAAAATCAAACCAGGCATCAGCAAAACCGACCAGGGCCAAAGTCAAAACCGTCTGCAACATGGCAATAACCAGTAACACATATATGCCAATCAACCAGCCCACATGTGCCCTGGTTTTTGCCACCAGGCCATGGAGCACCGCCAACCCCTGCAACATAAGCATCGCCGCAGCTAGTATGATGAGATTGTCCACTATGGCACGGTCCATCACACCGCTCAGCAAAGCGAGTACAGCCGTAGCGATACTTAATGGCTTTCCCAGCCGTAATTCCTGGAACTCGTTGCCAAAGCCGCCGGGGTTGTACAATACGGCTTGCCACCACCGGGCTATAAACAGACTGCCCAACAGGCTTAAACACAAGGCCGCCGCTAATACACCCGTCATAAGGCGCGCCACGTCAGGTATCAGGGCAAACAATTGCTCAACCTGTTCGCCTTCCTGTCCCTGAAGCGCCTCTTGCATAAACTCTTCTAAATGACCTGCCCACCAACTAGTCGGATCGCCCACACTGGCATACATCCCTAATATCAGCATCACACCAAACAGCGTGGCCAGACTGATACAGTGCGACAAACTCACACTTCGTCTAAGGCTT
Source organism: Chromatiales bacterium (assembly GCA_030640985.1). Taxonomy (GTDB): domain Bacteria; phylum Pseudomonadota; class Gammaproteobacteria; order Thiohalomonadales; family Thiohalomonadaceae; genus DAOWII01. Next base: position 372 of record DAOWII010000039.1, on the reverse strand, counting down.
GCCGCCAAAGCCAATACTGGCAACCAAAGCACCAACATAAAGACCAGGCCAAACATCGGGCTGCCCGCTGGCATAAAAGCAGCCAACAACCCCACCGATACTGCAGCAATAAAACTGACTTGCAAACCCTGGCTGGAGCCATTACGTAGGGTAAATAGAGCCACTGCCGCCCCACTCAGGTAACTCATGGGGGGAAGGAGAAGTGACAATACAGCCAATACCGCTGCCACTAGTCCCGCCTGCATGCGGCCACGCATGATATAGGCCGCTAAAAACTTCATTTCAAAAAACGCTTTTATCTATTCACAGTCACCAGTACCGGTAAAACCGGATACAGGACTTATGAATGAGAGTCACAATAAGGCAACAGAG
>DAOWII010000075.1 GCA_030640985.1 Chromatiales bacterium | reverse complement strand
ACTACGCCCTCTTCCCTCACATGAACATCGCCGACAACATTACCTTCGGCCTGCGCGACTACAATAGAGAAGAAAAAAGGACTGCTGCCGAAGAGCTACTTGAAATAGTCGGCCTGCAAGAACAAGGGGAACGCTTTCCCCATGAACTCTCGGGTGGCCAACAACAACGTGTGGCGGTAGCCCGCGCCCTGGCGGCAAAACCGGATCTCATCTTACTGGACGAACCCTTCTCCAACCTGGATGTGGAACTGCGCGAACGCCTCGCTACCGAGGTGAGAGAAATACTTAAAAGCCAGGGCATCAGCGGAATAATGGTTACCCATGATCAGGACGAAGCCTTTGCCATCGGCGATCAAATCTGCGTCATGCATGAGGGCCGAATCCTTCAACGGGATACAGCCTTTAACCTCTATCACGAGCCCCGCGATCGATTCATTGCCAACTTCATCGGCCAGGGCGTATTTTTACCCGGCACCTTAATCACCTCCGATAGCGTCGAAACCGAAATCGGTATCATCAAAGGAAATCGCGCCTATGAATGGCTACCAGGTACCCCCGTGGATGTGTTAATCCGCCCCGATGATATAGTGTTTGATGCCGAAGGCGAACTCCCGGCTGTCGTTGAACAAAAAGCTTTCAGAGGCTCAGAAACCATGTACACATTGAAACTGGCCACAGGTTCAACAGTGCTCTCCATGTTCCCTAGTCACAATGACTACATGATTGGTGATCAGGTCAAGGTGCGTTTTGATGCCGATCATTTGGTGGCGTTTCCAATTGAGGAATAGCGCCAGCTTGCTACATTGTTATCACTTGGGTAGCGTTGCAGAAACCAATGTGTTCATTGGTTAACTCACAAGCAGCCCCGTTGACTGAAATCATAAGGGCTGAGCAAACAAGGAGAATGCCAACGTGTTAAAGAAACCCGTATGTCTACTAAGTGCACTCTGGCTGTCGGTTATCAGTCTAAATGCGTGGGCGGATGCTGGCTGGACCTCTTACGGTATTGTAAAAGAACTTAGTCTGAACTCATCACAACAATTCCAGGTAAGACTCTACATCTCTTCTAATCCAACTGACTGTAAAAATGAAAAGTGGTTTTATCACGATTACAAAGGGGTAAGTGGTGAACAGATGTATCTGACCTTCCTGACAGGCTTAACAACCGGAAGAAAGGTACGTGTGTATGTTACGGGAAAGTGTAACCTCAACGGCTACTCCAATATTTCAGAAATGAGTATAATTCGTTAGCATAATGCCACCGACTAATGATTAGCCCAAAACATCATGACTGCTGTAGAATTAATTTTGTCCTGATGCAATATAATCCTTACTTTTCCCGAAAACATCTCATAACTAAAGGCCCAGATTGAGATTTCCATCATTTGATATTAGCTATTAAATAAAGCCGTAATATTCACATCCTTCTTCTCTTCTTCGGTAAATTCCAGCAAGGTTTTTTCGGTAAAGCTCAGCATGCGCGCGACTATGACATCGGGGAATTGTTCGATACGCACATTATTGATATTGACGCTATCATTGTAGAATTCACGGCGATCGGCAATAGCATTTTCCAAACCGCTAATCCGTTGCCTCAGATGCTGAAAATTCTCATTGGCCCCCAGTTCCGGATAGTCCTCAGCCACGGCAAACAGGCTACCCAGACCCAGACGCATCTGGGTTTCCGCGCCTCCCAGCGCTCCTATATCCGTATTTTGTCTGGCGCTGGCAACGGCTGAGCGTGCCAGCATGACTTTCTCCAGGGTTTCCTGCTCAAACTTCATATATTGCTTACACACTTCCACCAATTTGGGCAACTCATCGTGGCGTTGTTTAAGCAATACATCTATGTTGGACCAGGCCATGGCAACATTGTGTTTAATACGCACCAGATTGTTGTAAATGACGATGAAATACAGCAGCAATACAGCAGCGATTCCGAGCATGACAAAAGTTGTAATTTCCATGAACTTCCCCCCACAGTGTTATTTCCCTCAATAATAGCATTGAAAACTGCTGAAACCAGTAGCATCATGAAACCTTGCCCATGACCGCGAGTTACAAGCCCATGGAAACCTCAGCTCAAGTGTGTGTCTATCTCGGCCCCGAGCTGGCTCATTATGGTTTTAGTTCAGAACTGGACCAGGGTCACCCATTCAGCACACAGCGTATGCAAGCCTTCGAGGATGAGTTCAGGCGCAGTGGTCTGGATAAAAAGGTATGCATTTGTGAGCCTCACCAGGCCAGTGTGGATGAGATTCAACGCTTCCACGACCGAAAGTATATTGAGCAGGTGATGGCACAGTCAGAAACCGGTGAGGGCTTTCTCGATTATGGGGATACCCCCGCCTTTCCCGGCGCATATGAGGCGGCTGCGACGGTGGTGGGTACAGCTCTGGCGGCGACAGAGGCTGTCATGAGAGGGCAATGCGCACGAGCCTTTGTCCCCATTGCCGGACTGCACCATGCCCGCCGGGATAGTGCAGCAGGTTTTTGTGTATTTAACGACTGCGGGGTGGTGATTGAGACGCTTTTACAAAAGTATGGCTTGCGGCGCATCGCCTATATAGACATTGACGCCCACCACGGGGACGGGGTGTTTTATGCCTTTGAAGGTGACAAGCGCGTTATCTTCGCCGACTTGCATGAAGATGGACGCTACCTTTATCCGGGTACAGGCGCCAGCAGTGAAACCGGCACGGGTGCAGCCAAAGGGACAAAACTCAATATACCCATGCAACCTGGGGCCAGAGATGAAGATTTTATGCGCCAGTGGCCGAAAGTGGAGCAATTTATCACAGAACACAAGCCCGAGTTCATCCTGCTACAGTGCGGTGCAGATAGCCTTCAGGGCGACCCTATAACGGATATGGCCTACTCCGAGGCCAGCCATGCCCATGCAGCACGACAGTTAAGCCGCCTGGCCAGTGAACTCTGTCAGGGACGGTTACTGGCTCTGGGCGGTGGTGGGTACAACCTGGATAACATTGCCCGGAGCTGGACAGCGGTGGTGAAAAGTTTTATAGATGTAAGATAGGTTTTAAAATACATGTAAAAGCAAAGGAGTCAATCATGGCAACAACATGGATCATGGTCGCCAATGGCAGTGAAGCAAGTGTATTCCGTGCCACGGCAGATGAAATTACAACAATTGATGCATTCACCCATCCCGAAAGCCGTCAAAAGGGCGAAACACTGGCCTCGGATCGTTCCGGTCACTTTCAAAGTAATCCAAAGGGGACTGGATCTGGAGCCTTTACTGAGCCAAATGATCCAAAAGAGTTCGAGATTAACCGTTTTTCCCAGGAACTGGCAGAATACCTGGACAAGGGACGTACCGAAAACCAATATGACTCTCTAGTTCTGGTAGCTCCGCCTCGCTTTTACGGGCTGCTTAATCAACATATGAATAGCCATGTAAAAGAGCGCATACACAGCCATGTGGACAAGGATTACACTAAAGTTCCTGAAAAGGAACTGCTGGCGCAGCTCAAGGGACAACTTCCGACCCATTAAACGATAGTTGAAACCTCATAAAAGCATACTATGGGTAAGGTTATAAGCTGTGTATTTGTCCCTTTTGTGATAGTATTCACATCAAGTATTGGAGCTAACTCTCAGATTTATAGGAAAAGTGCTGATAATATAGCCGAGGGATTGGAGATAGATAATGCTAAGAATGATAGTGGTTGTGCTCATCGCATACCTTGTTGTGACCAACAAAATTGGTGTTGAGACCGTATTTAGCTTCCCTCTGGACCAGGTGGCAGCCTTGCTTATTGCACTGGTACTTGCCCCTGCCTTTGACAAGGCTTTCGAATAACAACATCCACATTGCTAACCGTTTAAACAGTTAGCATTAAAGTACCCTCAGTTCGCCACAGCCAGATTTATCCCCTCTTCCATCACCTTTACCAGGTGCCGTATTTGCTCTGTTGTAATCACATAGGGCGGCATCAGGTAACTAACATTACCCAAAGGCCGCAACAAAGCTCCCTGTGTCAGGCCGTGCTGGTAAATTTTTAGCCCTCGGCGTTCCTGCCATGGAAAGGGTTCACGAGTCTTTTTATCCTTGACCATTTCTATCGCCAGAATCATGCCTGTCTGCCTGACTTCCGCTACATGGGGATGGTCCCGCAGGTGAGCCGTTGCATTTGCCATTTCCTCTATCAAGACTTGATTCTTCTTAATCACGTTGTCACTCTCAAATATATCCAGTGTCGCCAACGCCACCGAACATGCCAGGGTATTACCCGTGTAGGAATGTGAGTGCAGGAAAGCTGTCAGGTTTTCATAGTCATCATAAAAAGCCTGATAGACATCATCGGTAGTAAGTGTGACCGATAAGGGCATATAACCAGCGGTCAGCCCTTTGGAAAGACACATAAAGTCGGGACTAATACCCGCTTGTTCACAAGCAAACAGGGTGCCGGTACGGCCAAAGCCAACGGCGATCTCATCAGCGATGAGATGCACACCGTATTTATCGCAGGCCTTACGCAAAAGCTTGAGGTAGACCGGATCATACATGCGCATATTACCGGCACACTGCACCAGCGGCTCAACGATAACAGCACAGGTTTCGTGAGCATGTTGTTGCAGTGCCTTTTCCATATGCTCGAACATCCGTTCACTATAAGCATACTCAGATTCACCCGGTTCCCGATGGTAGCAATCGGGGGACGGCACCGTGATGGGTTGCATCAACAACGGTTCGTAAGTTTCCTTGTAAAGAGAGACATCTCCCATTGCCAGGGCACCCAGCGTTTCACCGTGATAACTGTTGCTCAGATTTATGAAACGGGTCTTGGTTGTTTGCCCTTTGTTGCGCCAATAGTGAAAACTCATTTTCAGCGCCACTTCAATAGCCGAAGAGCCATTGTCGGCATAGAAGCATCGACTCAAACCTTTGGGTGTTAGCTGTACCAGGCGCTCTGAGAGCTGCACAATGGGTTCATGAGTAAAACCGGCCAGGATGACATGTTCAAGTTGGTCAACCTGTGCCTTGAGGGCCTGATTGATACGGGGATTGGCATGACCAAAAAGGTTAACCCACCAGGAACTGATGGCATCCAGATAACGGTTACCTTCGAAATCTTCCAGCCATACACCTTCGCCTTTTTTAATCGGAATAATGGGAAACTTTTCATGATCCTTCATCTGTGTGCATGGATGCCATAACACCGATAAGTCACGTTGCATGAGTTCTTTATTTTTCATCTCATTTCAAACCATAGTCCAATACAATCCCGAAAAATATCGCCAAGCCAACATAGTTATTATTTAAGAAAGCCTGGAAACAAAGTTTAGGATCACGTTTATGAATAAGATATTGCTGGTAGATTGAAAAACCTGAGGCAACGGCCAGTCCGGCATAATAATACCCGCCTAAATCAAAACTGAGTCCGGCCAAAATTAATGATAAAAATAGCAGCAATTGAAACAGTGCCACAAACAGACGATCAAAACGTCCGAATAAAACAGCCGATGACTTAACCCCTACTTTCAAATCATCCTCCCTGTCGGCAATGGCATACATAGTGTCATAGGCCAAAGCCCAGAAGACGATAGCAACAAAAAATAACCATGAAACATGAGGGATAGTTTCAGTCTGGGCGGCAAAAGCCATGGGCACGGCCCAGCCAAAGGCTATACCCAGGTACGCCTGAGGTAAATGGGTAAAACGCTTCATGAAGGGATAACTGGCTGCCAGAAACACAGCCGCGATAGAAAGCAATATTGTTTTTGTATTTAGAAGAAGTACAAGACTGAAGGCAAGTAGACACAACACCACGAAGGTCATCAAGGCTTGTCGTGGCTGAAGGTGGCCAGCAGCCAAAGGACGCTCCTGTGTACGACTAATCTGTCCGTCGATATGACGATCGGCATAATCATTGATAGCGCAACCAGCAGAGCGCATAAGCACAACGCCTGCAACAAACACTATCAAAACCAATGGGTCCGGTTTACCTCCACTAGCCACCCACAAGGCCCATAAAGCAGGCCAAAGTAACAAAAAGATGCCGATAGGTCGGTTCAGGCGCGTTAACTGGATATAATGCCCAAGATGTCCGGCTTGCAAGTTCATATGATGGTCTGACTATTTATATTCTGAATAACCGGCTTCGGTAGTTTCTCAGGAATCTGATTTCCCGCTGCCTTTACCGCCACCCGCTGGAGGATTAATAAAATACAAAACGGCGACAACAACAATAACCAATATGATCAACTCAATGAATACCATGAATCACTACCCCATTATCTCGCCCGATAACCACGGCCTGCTGAACGCCCCGACTTTCGCAGAACCGTATTTTTAGCTTGAATACTATCTTTTTTTGCACCCGGTTGCCATCGGGGCACCAGATGACGCTTGCCATTGCCGATAAGATCACTTCTTCCCATTTTTTTAAGGGCTTCTCGTATCATTGGCCAGTTATCCGGATCGTGATAGCGAAGAAAGGCCTTATGCAGACGACGCATACGGATACCCTTGGGTACGACTAACTCTTCACTTTTATTTCTCACCCTTTTTAACGGGTTTCGATGGGTATGATACATGGCCGTTGCCAAAGCCATAGGCGATGGAAGAAAATTTTGTACCTGATCGAGTCGGAAATTATTCTGTTTTAACCACAGTGCAAGTTCCAGCATATCCTTCTCGGTTGTACCGGGATGGGCCGCAATGAAATAAGGGATTAGATATTGCTCCTTACCGGCTTCGGCTGAATATTTTTCAAACATTTCCTTAAAACGATCATAGGTGCCAATACCCGGTTTCATCATCAGGTTAAGCGGTCCCTCCTCCGTGTGCTCCGGAGCAATCTTGAGATAACCACCCACATGATGGGTCACCAATTCTTTCACATATTCCGGAGATTGCACCGCCAGGTCATAACGCAAGCCAGAAGCAATAGTGACTTTTTTAACCCCCGGCAGCTCTCGTGCATGACGATAAAGATTGATCAGCGACGTGTGATCGGTTTTCAGGTTTTTGCAAATGCCGGGGAATACGCAAGAAAGCTTCCGACAGGCAGATTCAATCTCCGGATCCTTGCATTGCAGGCGATACATGTTCGCCGTCGGCCCACCCAGATCAGAAATGACGCCGGTAAAACCCGGCACATTGTCTCGAATGGTTTCAATCTCATTCAAGATGGATTTTTCAGATCGATTCTGGATAATACGCCCCTCATGTTCGGTAATGGAACAGAAGGTACAGCCACCGAAACAACCACGCATGATATTCACCGAATGACGGATCATTTCATAGGCAGGAATACGCGCCTTACCATAGATGCTATGAGGTTTACGCGTGTAGGTGAATTCAAACAACTTATCAAACTCTTTAGTCGTTAGCGGAATAGGCGGAGGGTTTAGCCAGACATCACGATTACCATGACGTTGAATCAGTGCCCGTGCATTTCCCGGGTTGGTTTCCAGATGCAATACCCTCGCTGCATGGGCATACAGTACCGGATCTTTTTTCACCTGCTCATAAGCGGGTAAACGAATGGCGCTGGTGTGACGATCAGGACGCACAAACTGAACCACATTATCAGTGGCAGGCGCTTCCTTCTGCTTGGTAGAACATGTGGGCTGCTGTTCGGCATATGGGTCAATCTTTGCCTCAAGCTTGCCCGGGGTGTCTACCGAACTGGAATCAATAATGGTCCAGTTTTCCGGTAACTCGCGACAGATAAATGAACTGCCGCGTATATCTGTAATCGTATCGATGGTTTCGCCTTTAGCAAGGCGGTGACTGATCTCAACAATGGCCCGCTCCGCGTTACCATAGAGCAGCATATCGGCCTTGGAATCAACCAGCACAGAACGCCTGACCTTGTCTGACCAGTAATCAAAATGGGCAATGCGACGCAGACTCGCTTCAATGCCACCGATAATCACTGGAACATCCTTGAAGGCCTCACGGCAGCGTTGAGAATAAACCAGCACAGAGCGGTCAGGCCGCTTGCCACCAACGGCATCAGGCGAATAGGCATCATCAGAGCGTAACTTCCTGTCAGCGGTATAGCGATTCACCATGGAGTCCATATTGCCTGCCGTCACTCCAAAATAGAGATTTGGCTTACCCAATACCTGAAACGCTTCCGCGCTGGTCCAGTCAGGTTGAGAAATGATACCTACCCGAAAACCCTGTGCCTCCAGTAAACGACCGACCAAAGCCATACCAAAACTGGGGTGATCGACATAAGCATCACCGGTAACCAGAATAATGTCACAGGAATCCCAGCCCAGCGTGTCCATCTCCTCCCGGGACATGGGTAACTGTGACACAGGTAAAAACCGCTTGGCCCAGTATTTCCGATAGGAAAAAATGTCGATTGCATTCTGCATCAAATCGCTTTGCCTATGTTAAAATGTCTGAAGGTGCTTGTACTTATGACGTATAAGTGCTTGTCTGATATAAAAATAATAGGTATAACGGTATACCAGCAAGCACTAATAAAATATTGTAAAAACTTAAATTCATAAGGAGCTGACCATGTCATATCGTTGCACCAAACTTGCCATTGTCCTGCTCGCCCTATGTGGCCCTGGAGCCGCTACGGCCGATAGCCTGAATATGCCAGGAAGTGCTCCCACCACTAGCCAGCCCCGCTCCACAATTGACATAAGGTTACCCGTCAAAGGCATGAGTATGGAGCTGGTATCGTCAGAGTTTGGTCGGCCACTGGAGAAAATAGCTCCGGTTGGTAAACCACCCATTACTCGCTGGATATTCCGTAATTATACCGTGTATTTTGAATACGGGTATGTGGTTCATGCTGTATTAAACTGATTTTCAATAGCACCCATTCTGAAAGTCTTGCGCTACCCCAGATAAATGTCTGAAAACCCATCTGGAAGATGGCTCCCGGCCGAATGGGCGCCACAATCTGCGATCATACTGACCTGGCCTCACTTACACAGTGACTGGAAACCCTGGCTGCCAGCAGTCGAACCGGTGTATGTGGAGATATCCCGACAGATCACCCTACGCCAGGATCTGTTCATCAACTGCTTCGATGAGTCTCATCAGCATCATATTAAAACACTTCTGCTGACCGCAGACATAGACCTCTCGCGGATTCACTGCTATCGGGTCACCTTTAATGACAGTTGGGTGCGAGATTATGGACCCATTACCGTGCTGGAAAATAATCAGGCAAAACTACTGGATTTCCACTTTAATGGCTGGGGTAATAAACATGAATCCCGGCTGGACAACCGTGTTACCCGTTGCCTACATCAACTGGGGGCTTTTAGCGATACGCCAGTAGAATCTATTGATCTGGTATTGGAAGGTGGCAGTATCGAAGTTGATGGCTGCGGCACACTACTGACCACCAGTAAGTGTCAGCTCTCTTCTGAGCGAAACCCGCAATTGAGCCAAAGTAAGTTAGAGCTAGAGTTCGTTCAGCATCTGGGCATCAATCGTGTACTCTGGCTGGAACATGGTTATCTTGCCGGAGATGACACCGACAGCCATATCGATACCCTGGCCCGTTTTTGTGACCCGCATACCATTGCCTATAGTGATTGCATTGATCCCAACGATGAACACTATCAAGAGCTCAAAGCCATGGAGAAAGAGTTGCAAGCCCTTGTAGATTCCACAGGCGCACCTTACAAGCTTATCCCTCTTCCCATTCCCCTGGCCATACATTCCCGTGACGGACAACGTCTACCCGCCAGCTATGCTAATTTTCTGATTATCAATGGCGCGGTACTGGTTCCGATTTATCAGGATCCCGCCGACGCCATCGCCCTGGCTGCATTAAAGAACTGCTTTCCTGACAGGGAAGTCATTGGCATCGACTGCCGCCCGTTGATAGAACAATATGGCAGCCTGCACTGTGCGACTATGCAGTTGCCGGCCGCTATGCAATTATCAGCAACCATGCAGTTACCAGAAGAGTAAGGTAAAATTACTGGTATATGTATGCTCAAACAGAAGCCGGATATGAATAACCATCTGAACGTTGCTCTTATACAACACCACTGCAGTGATGATTACCAGACTAATCTAGCCGTCATCAGCAAGGGATGTCGGGAAGCAGCGGCTCAGGGGGCGAAGCTCGTACTCTTACAGGAGCTACACACCTCCCTGTATTTCTGCCAAACAGAAGACCCCCGATATTTTGATCTGGCTGAATCAATTCCCGGACCGACAACGGACAGTATCGGTGCTTTGGCAAAAGAGCTGGAAATAGTCATCGTCGCCTCTCTATTTGAGCGCCGTGCGCCCGGCCTGTATCACAACACGGCCGTGGTACTCGAGGCAGATGGCAGTATCGCAGGCCGTTACCGCAAGATGCATATTCCCGATGATCCGGGTTTTCATGAAAAGTTTTATTTTTCCCCTGGAGATCTGGGCTTTACCCCGATCAAGACCTCCGTTGGCAAACTTGGGGTGCTGGTATGCTGGGATCAGTGGTACCCTGAAGCAGCCCGTTTGATGGCTCTGGCTGGCGCCGAGATTCTACTCTATCCAACAGCTATCGGCTGGGATCCGGACGATAATAAAGCTGAACAAAAGCGGCAACTGGAAGCGTGGATTACCATACAGCGCAGTCATGCCATCAGCAACGGCCTACCCGTACTGAGTTGCAACCGAACCGGTTTCGAACCGGACACGTCTGGAAACGGCCAGGGCATTCAGTTCTGGGGCAACAGTTTTATCACCGGCCCACAGGGTGAATTCATGGCCCGGGGTTCCGAGGTAGACAATCAAGTGGTAGT
>DAOWII010000018.1 GCA_030640985.1 Chromatiales bacterium | reverse complement strand
GACCCATAAAGCCCAGGAAATGGGATATCAACCTACAGTTATTCCTGCCAGTCGTGCTATCAATGAAAGCATGGGGCCGCACGTTGCCACTCGTGTGGTTAAACTGATGGCCAGTAAAGGTAGTCATATTTCAGCTGCCAGGGCGCTTGTGCTTGGGCTGAGTTTTAAAGAAAACTGTCCCGATCTGCGAAATACAAAGGTCATTGAGATTATCAATGAGCTTGAAAGCTATAATGTTAATGTTGATGTTTATGACCCTGTTGTTGATAAACAGGAAGCCAGTGATGAATATGGAATAAATCTGGTTTCTAAACTTGAGAATGGTACATATGATGCCGTTATCATCGCGGTGGCCCATGACGAGTACCGCAATATGTTAGCAGATGATTATCGTGCTTTATGCAAAGATAACGGGATTATCTTTGATGTGAAATATGTACTGCCAAAGGATGCTGTCGATGGTAGGTTATAGTTAGCTCATAACTTATTTAGTTGATCAAATTTCAGACCTATCACGCTGACGGGAGCCTCTCTACCTTTTACCTGAATAATTTGTTCTTTATGCTCCCAGTGTTGGGGTGGCAGGAGTTGGTAGCAGTCTTTACTCATAACAATATCGCATACTAGTTCTTTACTGGCGCTTTCCAGGCGGAAGGCCGTATTAACAGTATCCCCCAGAGCTGTATTATCTGCGCCAATACCTACAGAGGCTTTTCCAGAATGAATGCCAGCACCTATACGAAGTGGTCTGAATAGTTCGGAGTACTCTTCGCTTATATTGTCGGTAAGCTGATGTATCTGTGTAATCGTGGCCAATACATTGTTGAGTACGCCGAGTTCATCAGTGTCTGAATCCCATCGTGCAAAAACACAATCGCCAATGAATTTGTCTACGACACCTTTGTTTTTAATAATGACTTCGGTTGTCTGTTGAAACCACTCTGTCATTACTTTGGTAAGTGTAAGTATTGGTGTCTGTTCAGAAATGGTGGTGAAGTCACGGATGTCCGCTACAAGTACAGTTATGCTCCTGATGTCTGGTCGGGTGACGACGACTGTTTCCTGAAATGAGAGGGAATCAGTAAACTGGTCATTGCTTCCCTGTTGTTCAAAGTGCAATTCAGTGTCTCCCAGTTTAATTATGTCGCCATTATTCAGTCTTGTCGGGAGCGTTATTCGTTTGCCATTGATGTGACTTCCATTTGAGCTACCACTATCTACGAAATAGTAACTGTCTCCAAGCAGGCGAATCATGGCGTGATTTCTTGAAACAAGTGTGTCTCTTAAAATTACGTCGCTCGTTTTATCTCGCCCTATAATCATTGTCCCTTTGCAGGGCACGATTATTTCATTGTTATCCAGCTTATATGTGAGTTCGGCAGACAAGTGAGTGCTACTCAATAAGTTGATGAGTGATTAACTTTCTTTGACAAGCAGGTTTTCAAGAATCTTTTCGTATATTGCAGAGAGTGTATCCAGGTCTTGTGTACTCACGCATTCATTGACTTGATGGATGGTTGCATTCAATGGCCCGAGTTCCAGCACCTGGGCACCGGTGGGAGCGATGAATCTACCATCTGAGGTGCCGCCTGCAGTATTGATTTCGGCAGTGCGACTTGTGATTGAGTGAATGGCCTCGGTGGTCGCATTTAATAATTCGCCTTTGCCCGTAATAAAAGGTTCACCTGATAGTGACCACTCCAGGCTGTATTTCTGTTCGTATTTAGCAAGAATTGATTCTACCCGGGATTTGATTGCCTCAGCCGTTAATTCACTTGAGTAGCGCAGGTTAAATATAACTTCTAAATCACCGGGAATAACATTAGTCGCTCCTGTTCCTGCATGGATATTAGAAATCTGGAAACTGGTGGGGGGAAAGAATTCATTACCCTGATCCCACTTTGTGGTAACAAGTTCATTTAAAGCCGATGCAAAACTATGTATGGGGTTGTTTGCCAGTTGTGGGTACGCCACGTGCCCCTGCTGGCCATGTACAATTAGCGTTCCATTGAGTGAGCCACGACGGCCATTTTTTACTACATCACCAACATGTTTGCTGCTGGTGGGCTCACCTACCAGGCACCAGTCAATCTTTTCTCCGCGCGCTTCCAGTGTTTCGATAACTTTTACTGTGCCATCGTCAGCTGGGCCTTCTTCGTCACTGGTGATCAGAAAGGCGATGGAGCCCTGATGGCTATTATTGTCGGCAATAAAACGTTCGCAGGCGGTGACCATGGCGGCGATGGAACCCTTCATATCCGCGGCCCCACGGCCATGAATAAACCCATCTCGTACTTCAGCATTGAACGGTGGGATTGTCCACTGGGTTTCAGGGCCGGTGGGCACTACGTCGGTATGTCCGGCAAAGGCAAAGACGGGGGTTGTGTCACCACGCCGTGCCCAGAAGTTATCAACATCACCAAAACGAAGATATTCTATAGTGAAACCCATGGCCTCGAGGCGTTTTGCAAGCAGTGGTTGGCAGCCAGCATCATCGGGTGTAACAGAGGGGCAGGAAATCAGTTCCTGGGCAAGTTCAATGGTGGTAGACATGGTAGTAGGTATATTAGCTCTTCTTTGTAAAGAACGGACATTGTAGCCTGTTGCTTCCTGTAGACCAACCAGACTTATGGGGCCTGGTTAGTGAATAAACTTTTGATTACTCTTTGACGGGGTGTTTGGCGAGTTTGCGTTGCAGGGTTCGTTGATGCATATGAGGGCACATGAAGCCGCAGAGTATTACCGTAAATATTGTTCAGGATGCCATCTGCATTAGTTATTATCAGAATAGTTTCTTATATTCGGCATCCTTGAATCCAACATAATAGTTTCCATCTTGCTTCAGTAGTGGACGTTTTATCAGGGTAGGGTTCTCTAGCATCAGCTCAATGGCCTGTGCCTTATCCAGGCCATTTTTTACCTCGTCTGAAAGCTGTCGCCAGGTTGTGCTGCGGCGGTTGAGCAAAGCCTCCCAACCCAGTTGGGTACTCCATTCAACGATTTGTTCTTTCTTTAAACCATCGACCCGGAAATCATGGAGATGGTAGGCAACGCCATGGCTGTCCAGCCATGAGCGTGCCTTTTTCACCGTATCGCAGTTTTTAATACCGTAGAGTATCGTCATGTCGAAGCAGGTTTAGCTCTAATCCTGCTTGACTAGATATCACGTAACAGTTCGTTGATGCCTACCTTGCTGCGGGTCTTTGCATCGACCTGTTTGACGATGACTGCACAGTAGAGACTGTAGCTGCCATCTTTTGATGGCAGGTTGCCGGAGACCACGACTGAGCCAGCGGGTACACGGCCATAGATAACTTCGCCGGTCTCACGATTGTAGATCTTGGTGCTCTGGCCGATGTATACGCCCATGGAGATCACTGCACCTTCTTCCACGATCACGCCTTCAACAACTTCGGAGCGGGCGCCGATAAAGCAGTTGTCTTCGATAAT
>DAOWII010000150.1 GCA_030640985.1 Chromatiales bacterium | reverse complement strand
TGGAGGCGGCGGGAATCGAACCCGCGTCCGCAAATCCTCTGCCATTGGCTCTACATGCTTATCCACGCCATTAATTTAACCGCTAGCAACCCGACGGGCAGGGCGCACTAACGGCGAGTCCGGTTAAGTTTTAGCGAATCCACCCCGGACAGGCTTCAGCGCGATCTTGTGAGAATGACCCCTGTGATCTGAGCGCACAAGCACGAACTCAGGCAGAGGGCACCCTACTGGGGTTTAAGCAGCGAGTGCGTAGTTGTCGTCGTTGGCAACTAAATTGTTTGCAGATGGATTTACGAGGTATTCTGCACCTCGGCATGCACCTCCGGTTTCGCAACCCACGTCGAAGCCAGGTCGCCCCCTTTGGAACTTATTACATATGAGAGTATAACTGCTAAATAGTTCAAAAGCAGCGACGAGTATTAGGTATACACTCTTAACACCGAATATCAGGGGTTAAGCTGGTTAAACGTTGCTTGCCACTTTTAACCAGTATCAGCCTTTTTTCAATACTCGTTGCTTCTCCCGCTTCCAGTCCCGATCTTTTTCCGTAGCCCTCTTGTCATGGGCCTGTTTTCCCTTGGCCAAGCCAATTTCAGCTTTGACCTTACCCTTACTCCAGTAAAGAGAAAGGCAGATCAGGGTGTAGCCTTTACGCTCCACCGCACCGATGAGCTTGTCCAGCTCTCTGCGGTTGAGTAACATTTTACGGTTACGGTTCTGAGCTGGATGTATATGAGTGGAGGCGGTTTGCAGCGGGGTGATGATGGCATTCAGTAACCAGGCCTCACCATTTTTCAAAAATACATGACTATCTACCAGTTGCACGCGACCCGCACGCAGACTTTTCACTTCCCAGCCTTCAAGCACCAAACCCGCCTCATAGCGATCTTCGATGTGATAATCGTGGCGGGCTTTCTTATTGACGACTATGGAGCTACCGCCAGCGGATTTTTTATTTTTCTTAACCATGGGGCGTCATTATAGGGGAAGCCAGGTGCCAGTGGCAGGTTGTAATAAGCATGAATATACGATTTTTACTCGTTAGAGGCTCTCAGGAGTTGAGGCGAGGGTCGAATTCGTTAACAATGAGCCCAAAATAACGATTGAGGGCTAGCAATGTCACAGTTACGGGAATCAATTCACGGTCAATGGTCATCACGCTGGATCTTTGTGCTGGCGGCCACCGGTTCCGCCGTTGGACTAGGTAACATCTGGAAGTTCCCGTATATCACAGGTGAAAACGGTGGTGGGGCTTTTGTCCTTATCTACCTGCTCTGCATTGCCGTTATCGGCATCCCTATTATGATGGCCGAAATCATGCTGGGTCGGCGGGGCCGACGTAGTCCCATCAATACCATGCGTCACCTGGCCGCTGAAGAGGGGCGTTCTCCTCTCTGGCAATACCTGGGCTGGGCGGGTGTATTGGCCGGAGTCCTGATTCTCTCTTATTACAGCGTCATTGCTGGTTGGTCACTGGCCTATGTGGCGCGTGCTGTGAGTGGCGTATTTGAAGGCGCAACGGCCGATGCAGTCGGACTGGTGTTTTCCGATCTGGTATCCGACCCTGAGCGACTATTGGCCTGGCATACCATTTTTATGGTGATGACTATGGTGGTAGTGGCACGCGGAGTGAAAGGGGGGCTGGAGAAGGCTGTTAGCTATTTAATGCCTGCACTGTTCGTATTGCTTATCATCCTGGTCGGTTACGCCATGAGTACCGATCACTTTGTCGACGGACTTTCATTCCTGTTTACCCCGGACTTCAGTAAACTCACTACGGATGGCGTCTTGATCGCCATGGGCCATGCCTTCTTTACCCTGAGCCTGGGGATGGGTGCCATCATGGTATATGGCTCCTACTTGCCGGAACATACTTCCATCGCCAAGACCACTTTCATGGTCGCCGGGGCAGATACTTTGGTAGCCCTGTTGGCGGGGATGGCCATTTTCCCCATTGTATTTGCCAATGGTCTGGAGCCCGCGTCAGGACCCGGCCTGGTCTTCCAGACGCTGCCCATCGCCTTCGGCCAAATGCCGGGAGGCACTTTCTTCGCCTCACTGTTCTTTGTCTTGTTGGTGTTCGCTGCCTGGTCATCTGCGATATCTCTGATTGAGCCCTTGGTAGCATGGTTGGTAGAGAACAAAAATATGACGCGTATCATGGCGTCAGTCTGGGCGGGGATGGGTACCTGGCTGCTGGGTATTGGTACCGTACTTTCGTTCAATGTATTGTCTGGTAAAGAGTATCAACTGTTTGATAAAACGTTCTTCGACCTGCTGGATTACCTGACAGCCAACATCATGTTGCCATTGGGCGGCTTGTTGATTGCCGTGTTTGCCGTTTGGCAGATGCGCAAACAGTCCAGTATGGATGAACTGGAAATGAGCAACACCACTGGATATCAATTGTGGCGGTTCCTGCTCCAGTACATCACACCTATTGCCGTGGTGCTGGTGTTCCTAAGAGCCATCGGTGTTATTTAACGAGATTCCGAGCAAGTGACAACTATCGAAAAAAGTGCGCTTGTGCCTCACAGTGCCCAGCAGATGTATGCCCTGGTGGACGACATTGCTTCGTACCCAGATTTTTTACCCTGGTGTAAATCCACCGAGATACTGATGCGTAATGAAGACGAAGTTCGTGCCAGCGTTGAGATTTCCCAGGGGGTGCTACATAAATCGTTTACCACTCATAATCGAATGCAACAGAGCAAGATGATTGAAATGCGCCTGGTGGAAGGCCCTTTCAGTCACCTGGAAGGATTCTGGCGTTTTGAGGTGCTGGGCGAACAGGCATGCAAGGTGCGTCTTGATATGGATTTTGAATTTTCCAATAAATTAATCGGGATGGCCATGGGGCCAGTATTTAGTAAAATCAGTAATACGCTGGTTGATGCCTTTTGTCAGCGAGCTGCACAGGTGTATAGCAATGTCTGAGTATATTCATGTAGAAGTTTCTTATGCGCGTCCAGATAAGCAGGTGATTATCCCTGTAGAAGTGGAGAAGGGCGCTACTCTGAGAGAGGCTATTGAAAGCTCGGGCATTCTGGAAAAATTTCCCGAAATCGATCTTGAGAAAAATAAAGTAGGCATCTTTGGTAAGTTGAGCAAGCTGGATAACCCATTACGAGCCAAAGACAGAGTGGAGATCCACCGTCCACTTATTGCCGACCCCAAGGCCGTGCGCAAACAAAGAGCGGCAGAAGGTAAACAAATGAAGAAGGGTGGTGGTGAGGCAGAGCAAACGGCTAAGGAGTCAGCTAAAAGTTGAGCCTGTGTAAAAACACCCAGTAGTTAAGCACAGATGGGGTCAGGGAGTTTAAACGAAATAATGAAAAAACCAACGAAGGCCATGCTGTTATCAGCCTTGATATTCCCTGGCCTTGGGCACCTTTTTTTGAAGAGGTATATTGCAGCACTTGTTCTGCTGAGTGTTTCGTTTTCCGCGATTTATTATCTGGCATCAAAGGCGGTGGAAAGGGCTTTGCAAATTAGCGCAAAAATACAAAGTGGTGAGGTTTCGCCCGACATTGCCACCATTACCGCATTGGTCGAAAAACAATCTACGGGGGCTGAGGCTCAACTGCTTAATATTGCTACAGTGGCATTCGTCGTTTGTTGGCTGGTGGGTATTATTGATTCGTACAGAGTGGGTTGCACCCGAGATAAAAGTGATGACGTTCAGGATTAAATCGTGCTAGAGCCAGGCTAGGGTTTTACTTTTTACTTCTTCGCGTTCTCTGCGTCTTTGACCCATTCGGGTACTTGTCCGATGGAACTTGATCCCATTGGATAAACGAACTTTGCGTTGAAATGAACTACCTAATCACAGCGATGGTGCTTCTCATTGTAATGACGAAACCTTCTCTACGGGGCTGTTGTTATTCCTGCAAGACCGCCCGGGTTTTTTGAGCATCCCCTTCTGTTCCAGGTATACCGTCCTTTTTCTCAATACGCTCCAGTTTGCCCATTTTAAAGTAGAGGCTGGCACGATATTTTGTGACCTCTTCTCCGTCCACTTCCAGGCTGTAGTAATAGTCCCAGCGGTCTTTATTAAAAGAGTCTCTGAGCGGGGGGGTGCCGAGGATAAACTGCACTTTGGCTTCTTCCATACCGGTTTTGAGCATGGCAAGTTTATCTTCAGTAATTGGGTTACCTTGCTGGATGGTTAGTTTATGCGGGCTACATGCCGTGGTGGCCAGAAGCGCAATAAAAGTAATCGTAATGAGAATTGTTTGCATTTGGTTTTTGAGCAGGTTATGGTGCGGTGATAATACCTGATCCAAATACAGATGACACGAGTGAGGTGAGAATGGGCAGTCGGGAGTTAAAAAAAGCGGGACTTAAAGCAACCTTGCCGCGTATCAAGATTCTGGAGATTCTAGGTAGCAACGATGTTCGCCACATGAGTGCCGAGGATGTATACAAGGCCTTGCTGGAGTCGGGTGACGACGTGGGTGTCGCTACGGTCTATCGGGTGCTAACCCAGTTTGAAGCGGCCGGGCTTATTAGCCGGCATCATTTTGAGGGGGGGCATTCCGTTTTCGAAATGAATGAAGGCGAGCACCATGACCATATTCTTTGTGTGAAATGTGGACGTGTGGATGAGTTTCTGGATGAGACTATCGAAAAGCGCCAACATGCTCTTGCCAAAGAGCGTGGATACGCCATGACGGATCACAGTCTTTATATTTATGGTGTGTGTGCCGCCTGTCAGAAGGAACAGTGATTAATTAAATCAGTAGTTTCTTGAAAAGTTCAGGCCCTTTTACGCGTCTTACCCTTATCTTGTTGTTGACCTAATTCGAGCATTTCCCGGGCATGTAACAAGGTCTGGTCAGTCATTTCAACACCGCCCAGCATTCTGGCTACTTCCTTAATTCTTTCCTGTTCCGGCAGGCTAACTACTTCAGTGAAAGTTGAACCTTCCCGGGTTTGTTTACTGATCTGGAAGTGGTTATGGCCCAGTGCTGCGACCTGGGGCTGGTGGGTGACACACAGTACCTGACAACGGCTACCCAGGCTGCGTAACTGTCGGCCCACCTTTTCTGCAACACCACCACCAATGCCCACATCGACCTCATCAAAAATGAGGGTTGGAATGGCGGTCTGGCCAGCGTTGATTACTTGAATAGCGAGGCTGATGCGTGACAACTCACCCCCCGAGGCAACTTTGGCCATGGCTTGCAGTGCCTGCCCCGGATTGGCGCTGACCTGAAATTCAAGCCGTTCCTGACCGTAGGGTGTGGGTTCGTCTAAAGGCAAACTTTCCACCTTGATATCAAAATGACCTCCGTTCATGCCCAGTTCCTGCATATTGGCCGTGACCTGGGCGGACAGGCGGGTGATGGCCTTGTTTCGGCTGTTGCTCAGTTTTTTTGCAAGCTCCTGATAGCGCGTTAGTACAGCAGCAATCTCGGCATCCAGCGTATCCAGGCGCGCTCGACTGGACTTCAGCTGTGACTGCTCCTGTTCCAGCTGGATAAGCAGGGCTGGCAGCTCATCGGGTTTCACATGATGTTTACGTGCCTGATCCTGAATGTCTGCCAGTCGTTGTTCTACCCATTCCAGTCGCTGGGGATCCAGCTCCAGATCAGACAGGTAGTGACGCAACTCTGTGCTGGCTTCCTGAGCCTGAATGATGGCGCTGTCTAATAGCTCACTGACAGGCGTGAGCTTGTGATCCAGTTCTGCGATTGCCTGGATCTCCGTTAGCGAGCGATTGAGCTGGCTGACAGCGGTGCTACCATCCGCACCATCCAGTGTTTGTAAGGCGTTTTCGCCACTTTCCAGCAAACGACTGGCATTGGCCAGCCGGGCGTGTTCTTCATCCAGTTGCGTGAGCTCTGCTTCATTAAGATCAAGGTCTTTGAGTTCTGTCACCTGATAACTGATTAGCTCAAGCCGTGATTCCCGTTGCTGGTTATCCAGATGTAGTTGTCCACGCTCCCCATGTAGTTTCTTCCAGTGCTTATAAGCCTTACTTATATCGGACAGCAGGTCAGTGTTGTGTGCAAACTCATCCAGCAATTGTCGTTGGATATCTCGTTTTAACAGTGACTGGTGGGCATGTTGACCATGAATATCGACCAGGTGCTCGCCAAGTTCTTTCAGCAGTTGTAAGGGCTGTGGCTGGCCGTTGATATAGGCGCGGGAACGGCCATCATTGCCAATGATCCGGCGGATGATACATTCACCATCGGCATCCAGATCGTGTGCCTGTAGCCATTGCTTGACTGCCTTCAGGCCTGCGATATCAAAATCCGCCGTCACTTCGGCGCGTTGTTTGTCCTGACGCAGTACTGTACTGTCGGCACGATCTCCCAGAGTTAGTCCTAGTGCGCCTAGTAGAATGGATTTACCGGCACCGGTTTCACCGGTGAGTACACTCATTCCTTCCGCGAAGTTCAACTCCAGGGACTCGATAATGGCAAAATTACTGATGAGTAACTGTCTGAGCATAGTATTTGTTGTTGCCGTTTAGCCCCAGCTCAGTTTGGCACGTAGCGTTTCAAAGTGATTATGGGGCTTCGGGTGAATCAGTCTAAGCATATGCTCATTTTTTCGTATGTGGATATGATCTCCCGCCTGCAGGCTGAGATTGAGTTGACCATCGCAACTGACCTGAGCCTGAGTGCTTTCCTTGATGATGAGTTCGATCATGCTATTGCCATCGATCACAATGGGACGATTACTCATGGCGTGAGGGCATATGGGCACCAGCACAATGGCATCCAGTGAAGGGCTTAGAATTGGGCCGCCCCCGGAGAGGGCGTAGGCCGTGGAGCCCGTTGGGGTGGATACAATCAAGCCGTCAGCACGCAGAGTGTTGACGTACTGATTATTCACATGGATTTCCACTTCGATGAGGCGTGCTGCATTCCACTTATGAATCACCACATCATTGAATGCCTCGGTGTCGGTGATATGTTCGCCATCACGCATCGTAGTACAGTGGAGCAGAAAGCGTTCTTCGGTGTGGTATTCCCCAGCCAGGATACGATCCAGACTTTCCTGCATGCTGTCCGGGGATATATCGGTAAGAAAACCTAACCGTCCCAGATTAATCCCGAGCAGGGCACTGTCATAGGCCGCCAGTGAACGGCCTGCATTGAGCATGGTGCCATCACCACCAATAACGATTACCAGATCACAGCGTTGGCCCAGCTCCTCACGGCTAGCAGTACCCAGATTGTGATCAGGCAATACCTCTGCCGTGGATTCATCCAGCAGGATTTCAAGATCATGGGATTGTAAATATGCGCTCACGGCATGCAGTGTTTCCCCCACTGAGGGATCACCATATTTACCAATAAGACCTATGCACTGGAAAGAATTCACTAAAGACCCCTTACATTAATTAGGGAACCTTTGAATAAGTTCATCAAGTGGATGCTGGCAAGGCAAAAAGAAACGAAAAAGCGGAGTTTACACGTAGTAAATGAGTATTTTGAGTTTCTTTTTAACGCAGCCAGTGCCATTTCAGGGACTTATTCAAAGGTTCATTTATGCAAAGCTATCATGGAACACGATTATCGCCAACTGCCTTGACATGGCGGAACTCTGGTTGTTAATTTTGATTAAGCGCATACTATGCATATTTACTCACTTAATGTAGACGAAATCTGTGCCAGAACCCGTATCAAAGCAAGCCCTTCCCGAGCTGGATGAACGCGCCCAACTGTTATTGAAAACTCTCGTTGAACAGTACATTCGCGAGGGGCAGCCCATTGGTTCACGTACCCTGGCCAATGAGTCAGCGAAAAAAATGAGCCCGGCTACTATCCGTAATGTAATGGCGGATCTGGAAGAGATCGGGCTTGTGCATTCTCCTCACACCTCAGCCGGGCGTATTCCAACCGTTCAAGGTTATCGACTTTTTGTGGATAACCTGGTGAGTTATCACACCCCTGCACAAAGTGAAATTGAAATTCTGCAACAAAAGTTGCTGAGTCTGCATGAATCCGAGCCAGTATTAGAATCGGTCTCTTCTCTATTGTCAGATATCACGACCATGGCCGGGGTTGTGATGCTACCCCGCCATGAACAACCGACCTTACGACAGGTGGAGTTTTTGCCCCTGTCTGGAAATCGGGTGCTGGTGATTCTGGTGATGAATGAGCGTGAAGTACAGAATCGAATTATCCATACTTCTCGGGCCTATTCTGCGTCCGAATTACAACAAGCCGCCAACTATCTAAGCCAGTCCTTCGTCGGTAAAGACATTAAACAGGCCAGAGAAAGTCTTGTGAATGAAATGCAAGAGGCGCAGGAGGGAATGAATCAGCTGATGTTGATGGCGATTGAGATGGCAAACAAGGCCTTTGTAAGCGAAGACGGCAACAGTGACTTTCTCATGACGGGTCAAACCAATTTGATGAGCTATGCGGAAATGGCGGATGTAGGTAAATTACGCCACCTGTTCGAGGCCTTTAATCATAAACGTGACATCCTGCATCTGCTGGATCAATCCATGGAAGCGGAAGGTGTGCAGATCTTTATAGGTGAAGAATCCGGCTATGAGGCATTGGATAACTGTAGCGTGGTTACCTCCCCCTATGAGGTGAACAATCAGATTGTTGGCGTGCTTGGCGTCATTGGCCCCACCCGGATGGCCTATGATCGGGTTATCCCCCTTGTGGATATTACCGCCAAATTACTAGGCGCGGCCTTGAATCAGGGCAAATAACCCTTATATCTACGATACAAACTGGAAAACCCTCTTTAGGGTTAAGTTAAAATTTATTTAAAATCAATCAGGTAGCGGAGATAGTTAATGAATGACGAGAATAAAACGCCTGAGTCTGAGCCTATGGATGAAGCCCCTATTGAAGAGAGTTCTGCTGAGGAAGTCGCCGCAGAGGAAGTCGCCGCAGAGGTCGAATCCGCGCCGCTTTCCCATGATGAACTTCATTTAATGCTTGAGGATACGCGAACCAAGGCCGACGAACACTGGAACCAGGTGCTGCGTTTACAGGCAGAACAGGAAAATTCAGCGCGTCGTGCCAAGCGTGATATTGAAAATGCACATAAATTTGCCCTGGATAAGTTCGCTCAGGATCTGTTGCCAGTAAAAGACAGCCTTGAACTGGGCCTGGCAGCAGTTAGTAATGAAGAAGCAGAAGCGGTTGTTAAGCTGCGAGAAGGTACGGAACTGACCCTGAAGATGTTCAGTGATGTGATGGAACGTTTTGGGATTAAAGAAATTAATCCTGAGGGGGAGAGCTTTAACCCTGAGCTGCATCAGGCCATGTCTATCCAGGAGTCATCCGATGTAGCTCCGAACAGCGTTATTGCCGTGATGCAAAAGGGTTATACCCTCAATGATCGCCTGATTCGTCCGGCGATGGTAATGGTGTCCAAAGCTGTAGCGGAAAACACACAACCGAGTATTGATGAACAGGCTTGAATTCGAAAATATCGCCCCTATCTAGAAAGCAGGCGAGTTAAATAACCCGTACTTTGATTTGGTAAAAAGTTGCGGTGTAAACAGAATATTATTTGGAGATAGTAAAATGGGTAAGATTATTGGCATTGACCTCGGTACCACCAACTCTTGTGTATCGGTAATGGAAGGCGGTAAGGCTCGGGTGATCGAGAACAGTGAGGGTGATCGCACAACCCCTTCCATCGTTGCCTACAGCAAGGATGACGATGAAATTCTGGTAGGCCAATCAGCCAAGCGTCAGGCCGTAACCAATCCCGAAAATACTTTCTTCGCAGTCAAGCGTCTCATTGGCCGTACCTTTGATGAAGAGGTCGTACAGCGGGATATCAAGCTGGTGCCCTACAAAATTGTCAAAGCGGATAACGGTGATGCCTGGGTCGAGGTCAAGGGTGAGAAAATGGCCGCCCCTGAGGTCTCTGCCCGTGTACTGCAGAAAATGAAGAAGACCGCTGAAGAGTATCTGGGTGAAGATGTGACCGAGGCGGTAATTACTGTCCCAGCTTACTTCAATGACTCTCAGCGTCAGGCCACCAAGGACGCAGGCAAAATCGCCGGTCTTGAGGTCAAGCGCATTATCAACGAGCCTACTGCTGCAGCACTGGCCTTTGGTATGGACAAACAGGAAGGGGATCGTAAGATCGCTGTATATGATTTGGGTGGTGGTACCTTCGATGTTTCTATTATTGAAATCTCTGAAATTGAAGGCGAGCACCAGTTCGAAGTATTGTCTACCAATGGTGATACTTTCCTCGGTGGTGAAGACTTCGATATGCGCCTGATCGATTATCTGGCAGACGAATTCAAGAAAGACAACAGTGTGGATCTGCATAACGATCCCATGGCGCTGCAACGCCTGAAAGAGGCAGCAGAAAAAGCCAAGATCGAACTTTCTTCCAGTCAGCAAACCGATGTCAACCTACCCTATATTACGGCGGATGCCTCGGGCCCCAAGCACCTGAATATCAAGGTGACCCGCGCCAAGCTAGAGTCACTGGTTGATGAGCTGATTGAACAAACTATTGGCCCATGCAAAATGGCACTCAAGGATGCGGGTATGTCTGCCTCTGAAATTGATGATGTTATTTTGGTCGGTGGCCAGAGTCGTATGCCCAAGGTTCAGGAGACGGTTAAAGAATTCTTTGGTAAAGAAGCGCGTAAAGATGTTAACCCTGATGAAGCCGTTGCCATTGGTGCCTCCATCCAGGCAGGTGTGCTTGGTGGTGATGTAAAAGACGTATTGCTGCTGGATGTGACACCCCTGTCTCTGGGTATCGAAACCATGGGCGGTGTGATGACCAAGCTGATAGAAAAGAATACCACTATCCCAAGCAATGCCTCGCAGGTGTTCTCGACTGCCGATGATAATCAGACGGCAGTTACTGTACACGTACTGCAAGGTGAGCGTGAAATGGCTACGGCAAATAAGTCTCTGGGCCGATTTGACCTGAGTGATATTCCACCGGCAGCACGTGGCACGCCGCAGATTGAAGTGAGCTTTGATATTGATGCCAATGGTATTTTGAGTGTGTCGGCTAAAGATAAGGCCACCGGTAAGGAACAGTCTATCGTGATTAAGGCATCCAGTGGTCTTTCTGATGAAGAAGTCGAAAACATGATTAAGGATGCCGAGGCTAACGCAGAAGAAGACAAGAAGTTCCACGAGCTGGTCGCAGCCCGCAATCAGGCCGATACCATGATTCATGCGACTAAAAAGTCTATGGAAGAGCTGGGTGAGGATAAGCTGGAAGCCGGTGAGAAAGAAGCTATTGAAGCGGCTACCAAGGATCTGGAAGAGGCTATGACCAGTGACGATGTCGCTGATATTGAAGCCAAGACCACGGCCCTGACCGAAGCCTCGGGAAAAATGGCTGAACGTTTGTATGCACAGAAAGCGGAAGAAGGTCAGGCGGAAGGTGCCTCTTCTGAATCAGCTTCTACTGAATCTGATGCTGGCAAAGATGATATTGTTGATGCCGAATTTGAGGAAGTGAAGGACGATAAAAAGTAACAAGGCAAATGTAGTGGGATTAAAAGCGGCAAGGGGCTTTATGCCCCTTGCCGCTTTTCGACTATTGAAGACATGCGTTTGAAACCGGGATTTAGTATTGATGAGTAAACGTGATTATTACGAAGTATTAGGGGTTGAACGTAACGCCACTGAAGCCGAAATCAAAAAGGCCTTTAAGCGTCTGGCAATGAAATATCATCCTGATCGTAATCCTGATGACAAAGATTCTGAGGAGAAATTCAAGGAGGCCAAGGAGTCGGCTGATGTGCTGGGGAACGCGCAAAAGCGCGCAGCCTATGATCAGTTTGGACATGCCGGTGTGGATGCATCCATGGGCGGTGGTCAGGGAGCGGGGAACGGAAGCTTTAGTGATGTTTTTGGCGATGTTTTTGGTGATATCTTTGGTGGTGGTCGCGCAGGAGGCGGTTCGCGTGTCTACCGGGGGAGTGATTTACGCTATAACCTGGAGCTGAGCCTGGAAGATGCTGTTCAGGGAACCTCGGTAAAGATTCGTGTTCCCACTTTGACTAATTGCGAGACCTGTAATGGCAGCGGTGCTAAAAAAGGCAGCAGTCCAGTGACCTGTACCACCTGCCAGGGGCATGGACAGGTACGCATGCAGCAAGGATTTTTCTCGGTACAGCAGACTTGCCCCACCTGTCATGGCAAGGGGAAAATGATTAACGAGCCCTGCCTTCCCTGTCACGGTGAAGGTCGAATCAAAGAGCAGAAGACCCTGTCGGTCAAGGTTCCTGCCGGAGTCGATACTGGTGATCGTATTCGCCTGGGTGGTGAGGGTGAAGCGGGGGAGAATGGTGGCCCCGCCGGTGATCTTTATGTCCAGGTTAGCGTTCGTGAGCATCCTATTTTTCAACGAGATGGCAGTTCTCTCTATTGTGAGGTCCCTATCAGTTTCGTGATCGCCACTTTAGGGGGTGAGCTGGAGGTACCGACACTGGATGGCCGGGTTAAACTGAAGGTGCCTGCTGAGACGCAGAGTGGTAAGCTATTCCGCTTGCGAGGTAAGGGTATCAAACCCCTGCGGGGTGGTGCTGTGGGTGATTTGATGTGCCGGACTTATGTGGAGACACCGGTCAATCTCACCGACAAGCAGAAAGAATTGCTGCGTGAACTTGATACTTCCATGCAGGGCGAAGATGCGAAACATAATCCAAAGGCGACATCCTGGCTGGATGGTGTTAAAAAATTCTTTGATGACATGAAACTTTAGAGGAAGCATGTTTATGACTAAGCTGGCGATTATCGGTGCAGTAGGGCGTATGGGAAAAAGCCTGGTGGAAGCCTCATTTCTTGATGCATCTGTTCAACTGACGGCGGCTATCGACCGGCCCAATAGTACGGCCATTGGTGCCGATGCAGGTGAATTGCTTGGACTGGGTAAGATTGGTGTGCCTGTCACTGAAGAACTTGATAGGGTGATGGACCAATTTGATGTACTGATTGATTTTACCGCCCCGGACGCAACCATGTTGCATCTTGAGCTATGTCGCAAGGCTGGCAAAGGAATCGTTATTGGTACTACCGGGCATACCGATGAGCAGCGACAGAGCATTTATGATGCCGCAAATGAAATCCCTGTAGTGTTTGCTCCCAATATGAGTATCGGCGTTACCCTGTGTCTCAAGCTTCTTGAAACGGCGGCTTCTGTTCTGGGGGATGAGTTTGATGTGGAGATCATCGAGGCTCACCATCGTCATAAGCTTGATGCACCTTCGGGTACCGCTTTGGCGATGGGGGAAGTTGTTGCCCAATCGTTAGGTCGGGATCTGAAGGAATGCGCAGTCTATGGCCGTGAGGGCCAGACAGGTGAGCGTGATCACAAGACTATTGGTTTTGAAACCATTCGTGCTGGTGATATTGTCGGCGATCACACTGTCATGTTTGCTGGAATAGGCGAGAGAGTGGAAATAACCCACAAGGCCTCCAGTCGTATGACCTTCGCCAAGGGGGCCGTACGTGCCGCTGGCTGGCTCAATGGCAAGGGCAAGGGTCTGTACGATATGCAGGATGTACTGAGTTTGAAAAATTAAACGACTTGATTAAGGTTTAGAGTCAGTCTAAACTAAGGCCTGATTTGTTCTACATAATTATTGTATCTAAACCTGGTATCTGAAACTTAGAAGGAGAATAACAATGGGCGTACTCGTAGGCCGCAAGGCACCTGATTTTACCGCCCCAGCTGTGCTGGGCGACAATAGCATTGTTGAGGACTACAACTTCTCCAAAGCAACGAAAGGAAAATACGCGGTGGTTTTTTTCTATCCACTGGATTTCACTTTCGTATGTCCTTCGGAGTTGATTGCTTTTGATCACCGTCTGGACGAGTTCAAAAAACGTAATGTAGAAGTGATTGGTGTGTCTATCGATTCTCACTTCACACATAACGCATGGCGCAACACCCCTGTTAAT
>DAOWII010000183.1 GCA_030640985.1 Chromatiales bacterium | reverse complement strand
TCAACCTTTCCACCGATAAGGCACAGGTATTCCGCGAAACCTTCCGTGTACTGGAGCCCGGTGGCCGTTTGGCTATCTCCGATGTGGTCGCTACAATCGAACTGCCAGAAGAGATGCGCAATGACCCGGCACTCATCGCTGGCTGCATGGGAAATGCCGCTCTGATTTCCGAACTGGAAGCACAGATAATTGCCGCAGGATTTAATGATGTGAAAATTTCACCCAAGGATGAATCACGGGAATTCATTAAAGACTGGGCGCCCTCGCACAACATCACGGACTATGTGGTCTCCGCTACCATCGAGGCGGTTAAACCCGGTGGTGGTTGCTGCGGTAGCTGCTGCTAAACCGCTCGCTGATAAAAGGCAATAAAAAAGCCGGGCATTGCCCGGCTTTTTTATTGCGTGGAATAACGATACTGTTAGCTAGCAGCGGCTTCCTCAGCAATCTCTTCAACGGGTACATCTGTTGAAGACACAGGACGGTCTACCAGCTCAACGATGGCCATCGGCGCTTTATCACCGGCACGGTAACCACACTTAAGAATTCGCAGATATCCACCGGGGCGATCCGTATAGCGTGGACCCAGCTCATTAAACAGTTTGGTGACAATGCCACGGTCCTGTAGACGACTGTAAGCCAGACGACGCTGTGATACAGAATCACTTTTAGCCATGGTAATCAGAGGCTCAGCCACACGACGCAGTTCTTTCGCCTTGGGCAGAGTGGTCTTGATGATTTCATGATCGAACAGTGATGCCGCCATATTACGGAACATGGCTTGGCGATGACTACTGTTTCGGTTCAGTTGTCGACCGGATTTACGGTGTCGCATGGTCGTATCCTTAAATTCAGAAAGTTACTATACAAAAAATCGAAATTAAACTGTCGCTGCTACTTCTGGAGTTTTCACAGCAAGACTGGCAGGTGGCCAGTTCTCCAGTCGCATACCCAGTGACAATCCGCGAACAGCCAGAACATCCTTGATTTCAGTGAGAGACTTTTTACCCAGGTTCGGGGTTTTCAGTAACTCAACTTCGGTGCGCTGAATCAGGTCACCGATGTAATAGATATTCTCAGCCTTCAAGCAGTTAGCTGAACGTACAGTTAGCTCCAGATCATCAACGGGCCGCAGTAAAATTGGGTCCATTTCTGGCTCTTCATCAGCAGGTTTCGTCTGCTCACGACTTTCCAGATCAACAAATGACGATAACTGATCCTGCAAAATAGTAGCTGCACGACGAATGGCGGCATCAGGCTCGATGGTGCCATTGGTTTCCAGCTCAATCACCAGTTTATCCAGATCAGTACGTTGCTCAACACGGGCACTTTCTACCACGTAAGCAATACGACTAACGGGACTGTAAGAGGCATCGATGAGCAAATGACCAATGGGACGAGTTTCGTCCTCTGCCTGGGCAATCTGGGTAGCAGGTACATAACCGCGCCCCTGAGTCACCTTCAAGCGCATGCTCAGCTCACCGGCCTTAGTCAGGTTTGCAATCACATGCTCAGGGTTAACGATCTCAACATCATGATCCAGTGTAATATCACCGGCGGTGATAACCCCTGGGCCTTTTTTCGAAAGCGTCAGGGTGGCCTCTTCACGATCACTCATACGAAGAGCAACACCTTTAAGGTTCAGGAGAATCTCAATGATATCTTCCTGCACACCTTCGACGCTGCTGTACTCATGCAATACACCGTCAATCTCAACTTCACTAATGGCGCTACCCGCCATAGAAGAAAGAAGGATTCGACGTAAAGCATTACCCAGCGTATGACCGAAGCCACGCTCTAGTGGTTCAAGGGTGACCTTGGCGTGGGTATCGCTAATCTTCTGTACACCCACCAAATTAGGTTTAAACAAGTCTGAAACTGAGCCCTGCATGAACAGCCCTCTTTTAAATCGCTATCAATCTAACCCCTGTTATGATGGCGCGTGCCACCACAACAGGGAATCAGTTACATTTTATTTGGAGTACAACTCAACAACGAGTTGTTCTTTAATCTCCGCCGGTAATTCACTACGCTCCGGCTGAGCCTTGAATACACCTTCCATCTTGCCTGAATCAACATCCAGCCACTCGGAAATGCCATGTTGCTGAGCAAGATCCGAAGCGGCTTTAATACGCAACTGATTCTTACTTGTCTCGGCAACTGCAACCACATCACCCGGACTCACTTGATAAGATGGAATATTTACCTGCTGGCCATTAACGGTAATGCCGTTATGACGAAGCAGCTGACGAGCCTCAGTGCGTGAAACACCAAAACCCATGCGGTAAACCACGTTATCCAGACGAGATTCCAGCAGCTGTAACAGGTTCTCACCTGTAGAGCCTTTGCGAAGATCCGCTGCTTTATAGTAGCTGCGGAACTGCTTTTCCAGAATACCGTAGATACGACGCATTTGCTGTTTTTCACGCAGCTGAGCCGCATAATCAGATAGACGTCCACGGCGTTGACCGTGCTGTCCTGGCGGGAAGGGACGATTTTCAATCGCACACTTGCTTGTGTAGCACTTCTCGCCTTTCAAAAAAAGTTTTTCGCCTTCACGTCGACACAAACGACACTGGGGACCGATATATCTTGCCACTATCCGCTCCTACCTTAAACGCGACGTTTCTTTGGAGGACGACACCCGTTATGGGGAATCGGCGTCACGTCGGTGATGTTAGAAATTTTAAAACCCTTGTTATTCAAAGCACGGACGGCTGAATCACGACCAGGTCCGGGCCCCTTGACCATTACTTCCAGGTTCTTCATGCCAAATCCCAGTGCTACATCAGCAGCACGGTCAGCGGCTACCTGAGCAGCAAACGGGGTACTCTTACGAGAACCACGGAAACCTGAACCACCGGCTGTCGCCCAACACAGAGCATTACCCTGACGGTCAGTGATAGTCACAATGGTGTTATTGAAGCTTGCGTGGATATGAGCAATGCCATCCACTACATTCTTCTTGATCTTCTTGCGAGTGCTCGCTTTTGCCATTTTCCGTTACCTAAAATCTAAAATGTTGTGTTAGCGTTTAATCGGGCGACGCGGTCCCTTACGGGTACGCGCGTTGGTCTGGGTCTGTTGACCACGGACCGGCAGGCCACGACGATGACGAATACCACGATAGCAACCCAGGTCCATCAGACGCTTGATATTCATCGATACCTCACGACGTAGATCACCTTCGATTGTGAACTTGGCAACTTCTGAACGCAGAGACTCAATCTCACCTTCGCTCAGATCTTTAATCTTGGCGCCTGGGCTAACCCCGGAGGCGGCACAGATTGCCTTCGCGCGGGTGCTACCAACGCCATAAATTGCAGTTAATGCAATCACGGTGTGTTTCTGCACCGGAATGTTTATGCCAGCTATACGGGCCATGTAGCCACTCCTTCAAAAAACAAAAAACTACCACGCCACAATGCAGCGCAGTGAAACGGACAATGATACTTTGAACTTAAGCCTCAATCAAGGCTTTAAGTGCCTTAAACGAGAGTTTAACCCTGACGTTGCTTATGACGGGCATCAGCAGAGCAAATAACCCGAACCACGCCGTTACGGCGAATGATCTTACAGTTACGGCAGATCTTTTTTACCGAAGCGCCTACTTTCATCTCGAATCTCCTAAAACTAAATCTTCAATAGCTCGAATCAGACCCCTGAACGGCCATGACCTTTCAGGTTTGCCTTTTTCATCAAGCCTTCATACTGATGCGACATCAAGTGCGATTGTGTTTGCGCCATGAAGTCCATCACTACGACCACAATAATTAACAGGGAGGTGCCACCGAAATAGAACGGCACATTCCAGTAAAGAATCAAAAACTCTGGCAGCAGACATACGGCAGTAATGTAAATTGCACCAATCAATGTCAGACGACTCATAATGCCATCGATATAGCGTGCCGTTTGATCCCCAGGGCGAATTCCAGGAATAAATGCACCAGACTTCTTCAGGTTATCAGCGGTGTCCTTGGGATTGAACATCAACGCAGTATAGAAGAAGCAGAAAAATATAATCGCCAGAGCATAAAACATCACATACAGTGGCTGCCCAGGTGACAGGGTTGTCGCGATATCCTGCATCCAGCCCATACCTTCTATTGAGCCAAACCAGCCACCCAGAGTCGCCGGAAACAGGATAATGCTGGAAGCAAAAATAGGCGGAATAACACCAGCCATATTAACCTTCAGCGGCAGGTGACTTGTTTGACCTGCCATCATTTTCCGACCCTGCTGACGCTTGGCATAATTAACGGTGATGCGGCGCTGACCACGCTCCATAAAGATGACAAATGCGGTCACTGCAAGTGCCAGAATAAACAGGAACAGAACCAATGCAGCAGCTAACTCACCAGTTCTGGACAACTCCAGAGTACCACCGATGGCCGATGGTAATCCTGCCACAATACCAGCAAAAATGATCAGAGAGATACCATTACCGATACCACGCTCTGTAATCTGCTCACCCAACCACATCAAGAACATGGTACCTGTCACCAGGGTCACGACTGTAACAAAGCGGAACATCAAACCGGGGTCTACAACCAGAGGAACACCACCTCCAGACTGACTTTCCAGCATGATAGAAATACCAATGGCCTGGAAGGTAGCCAGTACCAGTGTGCCGTAACGAGTGTATTGGGTAATTTTGCGCTTGCCTGCCGCACCCTCTTTACTCAACTGTTCCAGCGTGGGATGCACCTTGGTCAGCAACTGAATGATAATAGATGCAGAGATATAGGGCATGATGCCGAGGGCAAACAATGAGAGACGTTCCAGCGCACCACCGGAAAACATGTTGAACATGTCCAGAATGGTGCCTCGCTGTTGTTCAAACAGTGCAGCCAACGCAATGGGGTCAATACCCGGTACGGGAATGTGCGTACCAGTACGAAATACCAACAGTGCAGCCAGCACGAATAACATGCGGTTTTTCAGCTCTGTAAGCTTACCACCGCCCGCCAGTGACTTGGCCATTGCTGTGTTTGAAGCGCTCACTTATGCCTCGATCTTTCCGCCAGCCGCTTCGATTGCTGCACGCGCACCTTTGGTTACACCCAGACCACGAATGGTGACCACAGTGGTAATTTTACCAGAGTCAATAACCTTGGCTCGTTTAATCTGATGGCCAATAATATTGGCGGCCTTCAGTGCCAGCAAGTCAACGGTATCACCTTCAACCTTGCTTAATTCACCCAGACGAATCTCCGCCATAAATGCAGCTTTACGCGAGTTAAAACCAACCTTTGGCAGTCGACGCTGTAAAGGCATCTGACCACCTTCAAAACCAACTTTACTGAAGCCACCGGAACGCGCCTTTTGACCCTTGTGGCCACGGCCACAGGTTTTACCGAAGCCAGATCCTATACCACGACCTACACGTTTACGTACGGTCTTGGTACCTTCTGCCGATTTTAGAGTATTCAGTTTCATATCAAGCCTCTTCCACCTTCAGCAGGTAGGACACTTTATTGATCATGCCGCGGTTACACGGAGTATCTTGAACTTCAACGGTCTGGTGCATACGTCTCAGGCCAAGACCAGCAACACATGCTCTGTGCTTAGGTAGGCGCCCGATGATACTTTTCACCAGAGTGATTTTTACTTTTTCATTCTTAGCCATGGTTTATTCCACGATATCTTTAACGCTCTTGCCACGCTTTGCGGCAACCAGCTCTGGGCTTTGCATGTCAGTCAAACCATTTAGCGTGGCACGAACCACATTAATTGGGTTGTTACTACCGATACACTTTGCCAGTACGTTATGTACGCCTGCAACTTCAAGTACCGCGCGCATTGCGCCACCGGCAATTACGCCAGTACCTTCAGAAGCAGGCTGCATGTAAACCTTAGCCGCTCCATGAGTTGCCGTAACAGCATATTGCAGAGTACCATTATCAGTAATGCTGACTTTGCGAATATTCTTACGCGCTTTTTCCATTGCTTTTTGAATAGCTACCGGTACTTCTTTAGCCTTACCCAGGCCAAAACCGACTTTGCCATTACCATCACCAACAACAGTCAGCGCCGTGAAACCAAATTGACGACCACCTTTTACCACTTTCGCTACGCGATTAATGGTAACAAGCTTCTCTTGTAAGCCGTCACTGGGAGTATTTTGTGCGTCGAAACCAGCCATGAGTTAACCCTTAAAATTCCAGACCATTTTCCCGGGCCGCATCGGCCAGGGCTTTAACGCGACCATGGTATTTAAAACCAGAACGGTCGAACGCCACTTTAGCAATACCTGCTTTTTTAGCTTTATCTGCAATGGCTTTACCCACGGCAGCGGCAGCTTCAGTATTACCAGTATATTTCAGCCCTTTACTGATATCACCCTCAACGGTTGAAGCAGCAGCAAGCACTTCTGAACCATTAGGCGCGATAACCTGGGCATAAATATGCTTTGGTGTACGATAAATTGTTAAACGATGCGCACCCAGTTCGCGAATCTTTGCACGGGCACGGGTAGCGCGACGTATACGTGTTTGTGTTTTCTTATCCATTATCTAAGCCCTACTTCTTCTTAGCTTCTTTACGGATGATACGCTCATCAGAATAACGAACGCCCTTGCCTTTATAAGGCTCTGGTGGACGGTATGCGCGAATTTCCGCTGCGGCCTGCCCAACCTTTTGCTTATCGATACCTTTTACCAGGATTTCAGTCTGGCTTGGGGTTTCGGCAACGACACCTTCTGGCAACTTATAATTCACAGGATGTGAAAAACCTAAAGTCAGGTTAAGCACTTTACCCTGAGCCTGAGCACGGTAACCAACACCAACCAGTTCGAGTTTTTTCTCAAAACCAGCACTGACACCTGCCACCATGTTATTAAGAAGTGCCCGTGTAGTACCCGTCAGAGCAACTGTACCCTGGTCGCTTTTTCGTGGTGTAAAGTGAACAGCAGATTCGCCTTGATGGATCTCAACATCACTATGAACGACGTGAGTCAAACTACCTTTACCACCTTTTACATTCAGGCTCTGACCGTTAACGGTAACAGTCACGCCCGTTGGAATTGCTATGGGATTTTCAGTTCTAGCCATTTCATATCCCCCTTATGACACGTAGCACAAGACTTCGCCGCCGTGACCCGCTTTACGCGCAGCACGGTCTGACATAAGGCCAGTAGAAGTGGAGATAATAGCAACACCCAGGCCGTCAAGTACTTGTGGTAATTCGTCCTTGCCTTTATAAACACGCAGGCCGGGACGACTCACCCGTTTGATTACATCAATGACGGGCTTACCTTCATAGTACTTCAGTACGACGCTTAGAACCGGCTTGCCATCGATATCCTGTACAGAATAATCGCTGATATAACCTTCAGACTTCAGCACTTCAGCGACGGCTTTTTTAAGCTTCGATCCAGGCATTGCTACCTCGACCTTGCTTGCCGCCAGCCCGTTCCGAATCCGGGTTAGCATATCCGCGATAGGATCAGTCATGCTCATTCGGTATAACTCCTAAAAAATAAAAAATTAAAACTTGTTGCTGATTTACTACCAACTACCTTTACGTAAACCTGGCACATCGCCACGCATAGTTGCTTCACGCAACTTATTACGACTCAAACCAAATTTACGATAAAAACCATGGGGACGACCCGTCAAGTTACAACGATTACGTTGACGAGAGGGGCTAGCGTCACGAGGCATTTTTTGAAGCTTGATTACTGCTTCTTCACGCTCTTCCATACTTGTGTTGATGTCGTTAATTTTCGCCTTCAGCTCATTACGCTTGTTCGCGTACTTGGCAACGAGACGGGTGCGCTTTAATTCACGCTGTATCATGGATACTTTAGCCATAACTATTTTCTACCCTTTCAGTGCTTTCAGCGGGAAATTGAAAGCTTTCAACAAAGCGCGTGCTTCATCATCATTTTTTGCCGTTGTGGTAATGGTAATATCCATGCCACGCAGCTTATCGATTTTGTCGTAATCAATTTCCGGGAAAATGATTTGCTCACGAACACCCATACTATAGTTGCCACGGCCATCAAAAGACTTTGCATTCAGACCACGGAAATCACGAATACGTGGAATTGAGATACTAATCAGCCGCTCGAAAAATTCATACATACGTTCGCGACGCAGTGTCACCTTGCAACCAATCGGCCAGTCTTCACGAACCTTGAAGCCCGCAACAGACTTACGCGCCAAGGTAACTACCGGTTTCTGACCCGCGATCTTAACCATGTCACTTACGGCATGTTCGATCACTTTCTTGTCAGAAGTGGCCTCACCGACACCCATATTCAGGGTAATCTTGGTGATGCGGGGCACTTCCATAATATTGTCAAACTTCAGCTCACTCATAAGCTGAGGCACGACCTTTTCACGATAAAATTTTTGCAATGTTGCCATGGTCATTCTCGCCGTTATGCGTCAATCACTTCACTATTGGATTTGAAGATACGCACTTTTCGCTTATCATCCAGAATTTTGAAACCCACACGATCAGCTTTTTTGCTTTTGGGGTTGTAAATTGCCACGTTGGAAACCTGTATCGGCATCTCTTTTTGCACAATACCACCAGCCACACCCTGGTTAGGATTAGGCTTCTGATGCTTCTTCGCCATGTTGACGTTTTCAACAATCAGACGGTTATCAGTGCGTACAGATGTAACCGTACCGCGATTTCCTTTGTCTTTTCCGGTGAGTACAATAACCTCATCACCTTTTTTAATCTTGCGCATCTTCGTTTACTCTCAGCAGTCGTTACAGCACTTCAGGTGCCAGTGAAACGATCTTCATAAATTTTTCAGTACGTAGCTCACGGGTCACGGGTCCGAAGATTCGGGTACCGATGGGCTGCAACTGGGCATTCAATAACACGGCCGCATTAGTATCAAAGCGAATTACCGAGCCATCAGGGCGTCGGACACCTTTACGAGTACGTACTACAACGGCGTTATAAACCTCACCCTTCTTGACCTTGCCACGCGGGATCGACTCCTTCACGCTGACCTTGATAATGTCACCAATGCCGGCATAGCGGCGATGGGAACCTCCCAACACCTTGATGCACTGAACTACCCGGGCACCACTATTATCCGCTATATTCAGCGATGTCTGCATCTGTATCATGCTTGTGTCTCCACTCTCAGCTTACCGGTCAGGCTTCCCACAACCCCTCCGAAAAGGGCGCGAAATAATACCATTAAAATGCAAGCAGCGCTAGGTCAAAATCAGTCCTAGCGCTGCCAACAGCAACCGGATATTTGTTAATTATCTGTTTTGAGGCCTAACGGGCCTTTTCAACCACTGCTACCAGGCGCCAATTCTTGTTTTTAGACAAGGGACGGCAAGAACTAATAGAAACCACATCACCTTCTGCACATTCGTTATTTTCGTCATGTGCACACAGCTTGGTGGAACGTTTGATGTACTTACCATACAGTGGGTGCTTAACCTTACGCTCCACCATTACAGTAATACTCTTATCCATCTTGCTACTGACGACACGACCGGTGACAGTACGTTCTACTTTGGCTTGTTCGTTCATTCTGCCTTACCTGTTTTTTCGTTGATGACAGTTTTTACTCGGGCAATATCACGGCGCACGGCTTTCATACGGTGCGGCTGGGATAACTGACCAGTTCCTCTCTGCATACGCAGGTTGAACTGCTCACGTAACAGCCCTTGCAATTCCTGTTGCAGTTCATCAGAATTTTTCTGTTTAAGTTCGCTTGCTTTCATCACAGCATCGTCCGGGTTACAAATGTTGTTTTAATGGGTAGCTTCGCTGCCGCCAGGTCAAATGCTGCACGCGCTATCTCTTCAGATACCCCTTCCATTTCATACAGAATACGCCCAGGTTGAATCTGCGCAACCCAGTATTCTACGTTACCCTTACCTTTACCCTGACGTACTTCAAGAGGCTTTTCGGTAATAGGCTTGTCAGGGAAAATACGTATCCAGATTTTTCCATCACGCTTGATGGCACGGGTCATTGCACGACGCGCGGCCTCAATCTGGCGAGCGGTAATTCGACCACGGCCAACGGCTTTTAAACCGTATTCACCGAAGTTCACCTTGCTACCGCGTACTGCAAGACCGCGATTGCGGCCTTTCATCATCTTGCGGAATTTAGTTCTTTTTGGCTGTAGCATGACTCAATACTCTCCTATTTCGCTGCAGCCTTCGCAG
Source organism: Chromatiales bacterium (assembly GCA_030640985.1). GTDB lineage: Bacteria > Pseudomonadota > Gammaproteobacteria > Thiohalomonadales > Thiohalomonadaceae > DAOWII01. Next base: position 1,326 of record DAOWII010000183.1, on the reverse strand, counting down.
GTGCATCATCGACTGCTGTATCGGCAGCATCAAATATTTCACCTTTGAAGATCCAGACCTTGATACCGATCACACCATAGGTGGTGTGTGCTTCGGCAGTACCATAATCGATGTCAGCACGAAGGGTATGAAGTGGCACACGACCTTCACGATACCATTCACTACGTGCAATCTCGGCACCGTTCAAACGACCACCGACGTTAATCTTGACGCCTCCGGCACCCAGACGCATGGCATTGGTCACCGCACGCTTCATGGCACGACGGAACATAATACGGCGCTCAAGCTGCTGAGCTACACTCTGGGCCACGAGGGTCGCATCAAGTTCAGGTTTACGTACTTCTTCAATATTCAGGTGGACGGGGATACCCATCATCTTGCTGACAGTATTACGCAGCACCTCAATGTCGGCACCCTTCTTACCAATAACCAGGCCAGGACGTGCTGAATGAATGGTGATACGGGCATTACGCGCAGGGCGCTCAATCTGGATACGACTCACAGATGCCTGTGCCAACTTTTTCTGTAAGTACTCACGTACTTCCAGATCGGCACGGAGAAACTCAGGGTAGTCCTTGCTATCGGCATACCATTTGGAATTCCAGTCCTTGGTAATACCAAGGCGTATTCCTGTTGGATGTACTTTTTGTCCCATTACTGCCCCTCTATCACTTATCAGCCAGCATTACAGTCACATGACTGGTACGCTTTAAAATACGGTTGCCACGACCCTTTGCACGGGCACGCATGCGCTTGTGGGTTGGCCCCTCATCAACAAAGATGCGAGACACTTTTAATTCATCAATATCAGCACCTTCATTGTTCTCTGCATTTGCAATGGCAGACTCCAGTACTTTCTTGATAATGTCCGCGCCTTTTTTCGGGCTGAAACTCAATAACTGCAAAGCCTCTTCTGCAGATTTCGTGCGAATCTGGTCAGCAACCAGGCGCAATTTCTGTGCAGAAATTCGGGCATAACTTAATTTTGCCGATGTTTCCATCACGCTTACCTCGCCTTTTTATCTGCGGTATGACCGCGATAAGTACGGGTAGGTGAAAACTCACCGAGTTTGTGACCCACCATATTCTCACTAACCAGCACAGGAACGTGTTGACGCCCATTGTGCACAGCAATCGTCAGACCCACCATTTCAGGCAAAATCATAGAACGGCGCGACCAGGTTTTGATCGGACGTCGATTATTGCTTTCAACAGCATCAGTCACTTTTTTGGCCAGATGATGATCTACAAAAGGCCCTTTCTTTACCGAACGTGGCATGTATTCGCCCTCTTCCTCTACTTCCGGTTACGACGACGAACAATCAT
>DAOWII010000019.1 GCA_030640985.1 Chromatiales bacterium | reverse complement strand
GTGGGAACCTTGCCTGCATTGTGGATCATGATGCGTAGCGAACGCCGGGTGGATCATTGAACATGATTTTTCCTTGGTTTCGGCCGCAGCGACAGGTATAGTTCCACCTCGACTATGACTCCTGTGGGAGAGCGCGATCCTGGTGAAAACTGGTAGATCGCCGCCGAAGGCGCAACCCGTCCGGAAACGCTCAGGCAAAAGAACCGCAGGAAGTTGGTCGACTCTGGAGAGATGTCATTAAGGGCACACCGAAGGGGCTAAGCTCTCAGGTGCAAGGACAGAGGGGCGACAGGAAGCGAGGGCTTGCTGTCGCCCTTTTTTATGGGCTGAAATAAGTCCCGCAGTATCCACTTGATGAACTTATTTATAAGTTGCTTAGAGATAATTGTATATGGCTAGAAGCGAAACGATTATTCCGGTATTTGATCACTCCAGCGAGCCTAATGTGAGTCGGATGCCTGACTGGGTCAGGCAGTCCCTGGGTTCCGGGGAAGTCTATGGTGAGACCGCGCGCGCCATTCATGCGGGGGCGCTGAATACGGTGTGTGAAGAGGCCCGCTGTCCTAATCAGGGGGAGTGCTGGAGTCGGGGTACGGCAACCTTCATGTTGCTGGGAGATACCTGTACCAGGGCCTGTGGTTTTTGTGCCGTTAAAACCGGCCAGCCCGACGCAGTGGATAACGACGAACCCCGGCGGGTTGCCGATGCGGCACATGCCATGGGGCTGAATTATGTGGTACTGACATCGGTGAATCGGGATGAGCTGCTGGATGGTGGCGCGAGTATTTTTGCCGCCACCCTCAAGGCATTACGTGAGCGAAATCCTGTGATTGGCCTGGAAGTGTTGACGCCGGATTTTCGTAACTGGCAAACAGAGGCGGTCACTGAAATTAGCGGGGCTCTGGGTGAGAGATCCGATGATGCTCCAGGTGGGGCCCCTCGTCTGGTGTGGGGACATAATATGGAAACGGTGCCTTCGCTTTATCGCACCGTGCGCAAGGGCTCCAGTTATGAGCGCTCATTAAGGCTGCTGGAACTGGCGGCGGCTCATTCCGGAGTGGAGGCCAAGTCATCGCTGATGCTGGGTCTGGGGGAAGGTTTTAATGAAGTGATTTCGGTATTGCAGGACTTGAGGTCAGCGGGTGTCACACGCCTGGCCCTGGGGCAGTATCTGCGCCCCAGTCGTCGTCATTTGCCAGTGAAAGAGTATATCCATCTGGACACCTTTGCCGCTTATGAAAAGGAGGCGAAGACGATGGGGTTTAGTTGGGTTAAGGCCGGAGCAATGGTACGCAGTTCCTACCATGCCGAGGAGTAGGTTCACTCAAAAGGAGTGGAGTGTTGTAGCAGGACCGGGAAATCAGCCCTATTAAAATTAATAACAATAATAATTACTGAATAAAGAGGTATTTTTGTAGTGAGTAAAAGAACACGGTTGTATGAAACACATATTGCTCTTGGGGCAAAAATGGTAGATTTTTCTGGTTGGGATATGCCATTACATTATGGTTCCCAGATAGATGAGCATCATCAGATACGTCGTAATGCGGGTATGTTCGATGTATCACATATGGGTGTGGTGGATTTGCGGGGTGCCCGGGTACGTGATTTTTTACGCTATTTGCTGGCCAATGATGTAGCCAGTTTAAGTGAGCCTGGTAGAGCCATGTATAGCTGCATGCTCAATACTGCCGGTGGGGTTATCGATGATCTTATCGTTTATATGATGGGTGATACCTGGTGTCGATTGGTGGTGAATGCAGGCACACGGGAAAAGGATGTGACATGGATTACCAAGCATGCAGATTCCTATGGTGTGCAGGTGATTGAGCCGGAAGATATGGCTGTTCTGGCAGTGCAGGGCCCAGCGGCTAGAGATAATGTACATGCGGTGCTGGATAAACAAGTCGGAGATGTAGAGAGCCTGCGACGTTTTGCAGCAGTCGATCTGGGTGATGTTTTTATTGGGCGCACGGGCTACACCGGTGAAGATGGTTATGAAATTATTATGCCCGCTTCGGAAGTCGAAGAATTTTGGCAGGCTTTACTGGATGCCGGTGTCGCGCCCTGTGGACTTGGCGCCCGGGACACCCTTCGCCTGGAAGCAGGGATGAGTCTTTATGGTCAGGATATGGATGAAACAACCTCGCCATTGGAAGCAGGTCTGGGCTGGACGGTTGCCTGGGAGCCATCCAGCCGGGATTTTATTGGCCGCAAGGCCCTGGATGAATTACGTGAGTCGGGTGTCCCACAAAAGCTTGTAGGTCTGGTGCTGGAAGATAAAGGGGTCTTGCGCGCTCATCAAAAAGTAATTTTGAATGGCGGTGAAGGTGTGGTAACGAGCGGTAGTTTCTCTCCCACTCTTGAAAGGGCTATTGCTCTGGCCCGGGTACCGGTAGGGGATGAAACACAGTGTGAAGTAGAAGTGCGGGGCCGGCGCCTGGCTGCCCGTATAGTGCGCCCGGTGTTTGTTCGTAATGGCCGCTCTTGTCTTGATGATAATGCCTAGCTGTAATTCTGGGCAGGTTTTCTATTTAAGGTTAAAACAGTTGTTCAAATGAAATATACAACAAGGAGACAAAGTGATGAGTAATGTACCAACAGAATTAAAATATACTTCGAGCCATGAATGGGTGCGACGTGAAGATGATGGTAGTGTGACTGTCGGAATTTCTGATCATGCTCAGGGATTGTTGGGTGACATGGTGTTTATTGAGTTGCCCGAAGATGAAAGCACGGTGACTGCAGAAGAAGAGTGTGCCGTTGTTGAATCGGTAAAGGCGGCTTCGGATGTTTATGCGCCAGTAAATGGTGAGGTCGTAGCGGGAAACTCGGCCCTTGAAGATGCGCCGGAGCTGGTGAATAAAGATTGTTATGGTGATGGCTGGTTGTTTCGTATCATGCCGGATGATGACACCGCTGTGGATGCCTTGATGGATGCAGAGGCTTATACCGCATTGGTCGCCGAAGGCGATTAAAAAGCAGTTCATTTAAATTGAATTGTTTGACATAAATGGAATGATTTAGGAAGCGAAAAAAGAAATGCCGTTTATTCCCCATACTGAAGAAGATGTACAGCAAATGTTGGCCGCCATTGGTGCCGATAGCATTGATGAACTGTTTGATGAAATCCCCGGTGATTTGCGTGCCGATGGTCTGTCGCAGGTTCCCACCGGCCTGAACGAGATGGCGGTGACGCGTTTGATGCATGAGCGGGCCGCGGTTGATGGTCAGCCTCGTTGCTTTATCGGCGCCGGTGCCTATGAGCATCATATCCCTGCTGCGGTGTGGCAATTGACAACCCGTGGTGAATTTTATTCTGCCTATACACCGTATCAGGCAGAGGCAAGCCAGGGCACCTTGCAGTTGATCTATGAGTTCCAGACCATGATGGCAGGGCTCACTGGCATGGAGGTATCCAACGCCTCCATGTATGACGGCGCTTCGGCCCTGGCGGAAGCCGTTCTGATGGCGGTGCGCGCCAATCGAAAGTCTAAGTCCAAACGTATCCTGATGCCGACTACTGTTCATCCGGAATATCGTAAGGTGGTGGACACCATTGTACGCAACCAGGGCATTGAGCTGGTCGAGTTGCCTTTTTGTACCACCGGCGGTCACATCGTGCCCGAGTCGCTGGAACACTACAGTGTTAAGAACAGTGGTGAAGACTTTGCGGCACTGGTCATCCCCCAGCCGAATTTCTTTGGTGTTCTGGAAGAGGTCGATGCCCTTACGGACTGGGCCCACGCCAATGGTGCATTG
>DAOWII010000102.1 GCA_030640985.1 Chromatiales bacterium | reverse complement strand
TAGTTTATAGCTGGTTCCAGAGCAATTACCCGGATCGTCCCTTCTTCTGCTTGCCATTTAAGATCAAAATCGTAAATCCTGATTCCGTAGATCCTGTCATCAAGCTCGCTGTAGGCCGGGCGCGGATCATGTTGTAATAATTGTTCTATCACAGTTCTCAACTCCGGAATTTCATTCTCCTTTTCTCTGCATTGGGCTTCGGCTTGAGGGCTAAACTCCACACTGAATATTTTTTCCGGGGCGACCTTGGCGAAGCCACCACGGGCATCAGTCAAGGCTTCGGCATAGGGCAGGTAGGGTTTGATGTCCAGTACGGGTGTGCCATCCACTAAGTCAATACCCCTGATGTGCAGCAACAGTTTTCCATTTTCCTTACCGATACCATCGAGTTCCACCAACGATAGTCCAATAGGATTAGGGCGAAATGGAGAACGGCTGGCAAATACGCCAACGCGTTTATTACCCCCAAGGCGCGGTGGGCGAACCATGGGTTTCCACTGCTCCCGCTGGGCCTGATGAAAGACAAAACTGATCCAGATGTGGGAGAAACCTTCCAGTCCTTCCAGTGCCTCTTCCCGATCATAGGGTGGTAACAGCTCCAATGTGGCTTTTGCTGCTGGCACCTGTCCCGGTTGGCGTGGAATGCCGAATTTCTCCTTATAGCAGGAGTGGATAATGCCGATTTGGTTTAAGGTGAATTGGGTCATTGGCTAATGAGTGTATGAGATGTATGGGCGCTATTTTAACATTATGTCAGTCAATGGGAGGATACTTTGATTGTGATTGATTTGTGATATTTACGTGATAGTGATGGGAGCTCTTCGTTCTTTAATAGTACCTGTTTTAGCTTTTCATTGCCGCTGTGGCATGAGGTAAAGTAAGGCTTCTCATATAGAGGCAGGCAAGATTCGGGGCAATGTCTATACTTGGGCAATCACCTGACTCCAGGTTGATACGCAAGGAAGAAAAGTGTTGTAGGCATGTCTACTGTTCTCAGATAAAATCAGGGTTTTCAGAACAGATGTAAGGTTCCGGCATCCGCTACGACTAAGTTAGTGGTATGAGTGCTCCATGTGGCCAGGGTGTCCAGTTAAGGCCGTGGGGAGTTGTCCTATAATAATGCCAGCAGAAGCTGAGCTTAAAAGGAGTTTGAGCATGAATACGTCTATTTTAACAAACCGTGAAAGTGTCTCCAGAATGCCAGAAGGGAATGGGGCTATAAGTGCCTATTCCGCTGGCGCTATCCTGATATTCCTGTTTGCCCTGATGTTTGCTTCAACAGCCACTGCTGAGCAGGTAATGCCAATGCCAATGGTGAAGGTGGCTGCTGCCAATCCCTGTAATCCTTGTGGTATGAAGCACAAGAACCCCTGTAACCCCTGTGCTATGAAGCACAAGAATCCCTGTAATCCCTGTGCAGGAAAAAATCCTTGCGCTGCTAATCCATGTGCAAAAAAAACCGGACAAGTGGATGCCAAACTGATCACTCGTCCCGCAGGTACCAAGCTTTACAGTCGTATGAGTCGTGCAAAACTGGTAAAAAAAGGTGAGAAGCTGTTTAAGGATACTTCCCTGAGCACCAATGGTATGTCTTGTAATACCTGTCATTCAGGCAATAACTCATTCGGTAAGACCTTTGCCAAACCGTATCCCCATTATGTAGGCATGGCTAAGGACAAGGCCGGTATGAAACAGATCAACGCAGATGAGTTTGTGCAGTTCTGCATGGTGGTACCGATGGCGGCCAAACCCCTGGGCTGGAAGTCAAAGAAACTGGCGGCTTTAACCGCCTATGTCGAGGATGTTAAACAGAAAGATTTTATGAAGTCTAAGGGTATGAACCCCTGTGGTATGAATCCAACGGGGATAAACCCATGCGCTATGAAACACAAGAATCCCTGTAATCCTTGCAATCCCTGTAGTAAAAAACGCTGGTAATAGTCGCCTCGCAATAAGAGCATGCACTGAGTGGCAGTGGAGACATGTCCATTGCCACTCTTTCCTTCCATGACAGGCAATAATCATTATTACTCAACGATAGAGTTAAAATCATGCTCAGGTTTTTATATTGTTTATTTTTTATCCTGGTACTGATTTTCGGTATGTTTAGGCCTTCCACTGCCGAGGAGAGTAGTCGTGATACTCAGCTTACAAAAGCCGAGAAATATTTTTTGCAGCAGCATTGGCCAAATAGCATTCCTCCCCAGGGGAAACCTCCCCGGAGTTTTTCTCAACTTGAGGCCTCGCTAGATCCACAAGCCTGCGGCAGTTGTCACCAGCAACAATTCGATGACTGGAGAACAAGTTTGCACAGTCAAACCATGGGGCCAGGGGTATTGGGGCAGCTGGTGGATATGGTAAAGACAGATCCCGCAACTACGGCAATGTGCTGGCGATGTCATACGCCCCTGATGGAGCAACAGAGTGTATTACCTGGGGAGAGTGCGGAAGCCGTAACATGGAAGAACAATCCTGTTTTTGATCGTAAGCTACAACATCAGGGGCTGGTGTGTGCCGGTTGTCATGTGAGAAATAACCAGCGCTTTGGGCCGCCTCGTAAAAGTACGCCAGAAATCACTGGCAAGATTGACAAACATTTACCGCATAATGGTTTCATTGCAGAAACGGCTTTTAGCAAATCAGCGTTTTGTAGTGGCTGCCATCAGTTCGGACCCGACGACTACAGTCTTAATGGTAAACCCATCGAAAATACCTATAACGAATGGCTAGCGAGTGAATACTCTGAAAAAGGAGTTCAGTGTCAGGATTGCCACATGCCGGGACGGCGTCACTTATGGCGTGGTATTCATGATCCTGATACGGTTAAAAAAGGTGTAAGTATTTCCGTCGATCCTGTCAGAAAGATATCCAGGTCAGGAGAATTAGTGGAGGCGACTATTATTGTTGCCAATACAGGGACAGGTCATTACTTTCCAACCTATCTGACTCCCAAGGTGTTTATTCGCGCCTATCTTATGGATAACCGCGGTGAGATACTGGACGAAACTGTGCAGGAAGCAATCATCGGTAGAGAGGTTGATTTAGGTCTTACGGAAGAGCTATATGATACCCGCATCCCTTCTGGTGATAGTTTGAGTGTGCTTTACAAGGAACAACTGCCGCAGAATGGATTAAGTATGAAAGTAGAAGTTGTCGTTGAGCCAGATCACTTCTATGAACGTTTTTATGAATCGGTGTTGGAGGGTAAAGAAAAAGGGCCTGGACGTGAATTGTTGGAACATGCACTGGAAGATGCTCGTAACTCTGTATTCAGAATTTACGAACAGGTGTTCTTACTCTCGGAAATAGTATCTGTTAAGGAAAATAAACTCGCTATTAAAGATCCGAAAGAAGATGAAATTGAACTGAATACGGTTAAGAAGCAACAAAAATCAGCGAATGACCCTGGAACAAACTCTGGATATCTTGACTGGAATGACAAGGCAATTGACTGGTATGAGTATGAAGAGGGTATGGCCCTGGCCAGTGAAACAGGCAAGCCCTTGTTATTCATAATTTTTGCCCAGTGGTGTCCTACCTGTCATGCCTATAAAAAGATATTTGCGGAACAGTCTATCGTAGAGTTGAGCAAAAAATTTATTATGGTACGGACCGATTTTGATGAGCGTCAGGATTTGAGTGTGAAATACAATGTTGATGGTGAATATGTGCCACGTACTTTTCTTATGGTCCCCGATGGAAAAATAATGCAGAGCATCTACCCCCGGAGTAAGCAACCAAAGTTTTTTTTAAGCGCTAATAATCCCCGGGGTTTTTTGGAACTAATGCAGGCAGCCTTGTTGGAAAATATAAAACAGACTGCAAATCATTAAAAAGCAGGAAGATTGATGATGTTTCTTTTGTGAATCCTGTGTAGGAAATCTATTTCGTTTCCTTGAGTTTCTCCAGTTTCTTTTTGGCAGTTTTTAGTTGTTTATCGCTGATTTTTGCTTCGATATGTTTTTTCAATTGTGTAATCTTGAACATGGGTTTGCCTGGGGCTGCAAGGGCGCGGCTGATCCAGAAATATGCCTCTCCCATATCCTCGTCAACGCCATTACCACTAAAATAAAGTGTGGCGAGGTTATACGCGGCGTAAATATTTCCCTGCATGGCAGCCTTTTCGTACCAGTGTAACGCCTTTTTAATATCTCGATTCTTGCTTGAGCCTTCATCATAGATAAGTGCCAGGTTAAATTGTGCACCCGCATGACCCGCTTCGGCCGCCTGAGTGAACCACTCGACAGCTTTTTTGCCATCCTTTTTTACACCACTGCCATCAAAATACATAAGTCCAAGCATGAATTTGGCGTGTGTACTGTCTTGCTTGGCGGCTTTACGATACCATTTGGCAGCTTTTTTGAAATCCTGCTGGATGGTCTCGCCTTTATAGTAGACGTTTCCCAGTGTCTCCTGGGAAAGCTGATTACCTGCTTCGGCGTTCTTTTGCAGTCGAGGGAGATATTCACTAATAAGTTCATCCATGGTGAGAACTTTGTGGTCAACTTTAGGCTCAGTTTTTTCCTGTGGGGCGGGTTCTGCTAACACCGGTGAAACCAACATAGTCGAAACGAGGGCGCAGCTTGCTGTTATGGAGACCATGGATATCAGCCCCCTGGAAATGAGTGATTTTTGTTGGTCGTTACCGTGCTGTGAGTTTGCGTCATATCTCATTATTGTCGTCTCTTTGAGTCATGTTGTCTTTCTGTAGCCAGTCGGCCACCGTCATGGGAAATTATTATAAAGTCGATATAATACATCAAGGAAAGCCTGATTAATTAAACGAGTTAGCTTAATGGACAAGAAATCAAGAACGGAAGTTCCAAACCTGTGTTATCAGCTGCATGGGAATTGTTATCTTAATATCACCTGGCATTGTACTTTACGCTGCGCATTTTGCCCGAAATTCAATGGCTGCTGGGAAGTTCAGAAATATGACCTGCGCCTGTATCAGGAGCCATCTGCCGCTGAGGTTTTAGCCGCTATCGGTGATATTGGAGCGTATAGTGAGTTTGTATTTTGTGGGTTGGGCGAACCCACACTCCGGCTGGAGGTACTGTTGGAGGTCGCCGAAGTCCTGAAGGCTGAAGGCGCTTATATCCGGATTAATACTGATGGTTTGGCCAATCTGGTACATGGTAGGGATGTAATTCCAGAGATGGTTGGCAAGGTGGATGCCCTGTCTATTTCCATGAATGCACAGGACGAAGCGACCTATATTCAACATTGCCGGCCTAAGATTGAAAGGGCGTACCAGGGCATGCTGGCGTTTAGTCGTCGAGCAGGAGAAATGCTCCCTGAGGTGACTGTTACGGCCATTGACGGGCTGCCCGGGGTCGATATTGGCGCTTGTCAGAAGCTTGCGGAGTCATTGGGGGTGGGTTTTCGTCGCAGGGAACTAGATGTAGTTGGTTGAATTTATATGATAATCAAAGACATTCCGGTATATTGTCATTCATTTTCTAGGAAAAAATAGGGTATGATGCTATGGTAATATGGAGTGTGGACAACTTTATTCCTTTTAGTTGATGGCCCCCTTAACTACTTGAAAGGTTTAGTAATTAGACAAATGCTTATAACTGCCTTGCCTTCATGGTTCCCTGCACGGTTGCCACCTCTGCCCCGGGTTGTTTCCGGGGCAAACATATTGTTGATTATCGGAATTGGATTTTCTGCTGCGCAGCTGACATGGTTGCTTTGGCCAAATGCTGGCACACATGGAGCAGCGCTATCGCATTTAACTACCATGCCGACTACTACCTCTATCAATCGACGGGGGCCGCGAGTCGAAGAGGTGGCGGGTTTACACCTGTTTGGCAAGGCTGCCGGTAAACCTGAAGTTGTGTCTACAGAGAATGTTCCTGAGACGCAGTTGAAGTTGACCCTGCGCGGGATATTTGCGGCTTACGATCAAGGGGAGGCCTTTGCCATCATCACCAATGCCGGAGGTAATGATCAGCATTACAAAGTGGGCGAGCAGATTTTCGGTGAAGTGATAGTAAAAGAAATCCATCCTGATCATGTGCTGTTATCCAGGGGCGGTCATCTTGAGACCTTACGGCTGCCGAAAAAATCGGCTGGTTTTGGTAGTAAAAATACCAGGCTCCCCCCCTCGATAAAGGGTGGGTCCGCAGGGAGACGACCGTCGGTGGCTGGCCCGGTTTCACAGCAGTTACAGGGTTATCGGGACCGTATACTGAGTAATCCTATGGAAGCAATGGATCTGGTACAGATGCAGCCAGTGACAGAAGGCGGTAAACTCAAAGGGTACAGGTTGTCGCCTAGAAGGGATCGTCAATTATTCCGGCAGGCAGGGCTAAGACCCGGTGATGTGGTGACCAGTGTCAATGGCATTGCTTTGAGTGACCCGGCGAGTATGGGGCAGGTGATGTCGCTGCTTTCTACGGCAAATAGTTTTAATCTGGTTGTCGAGCGTGGTGGCCGGGAAGAAAATATTTTTGTTGATCTTAATAACTGAGTGCTGACTTTATACCAGGCAAATAAATTACCTTCAATTAGGGAAACTAAGGAATAGGAACATTGGCGTTATCAATAAAAAATTTAATTAAGTATGCTTTGCCGTTAAAGGTGCATCGATTGTTGCGGACAACTCTGTGTGCAATGTTATTTGGTTTCGCCGGGCTTTCCGGGGTTCATGCCGAGCCCATGACCCTTAATTTGAAGAACGCTGATATTACAGCCGTCATCTCTACCGTATCTGAAATGACGGGTAAAAATTTCATTATAGATCCTCGGGTAAAAGGGAAGGTCACCATTATTTCTTCCGAACCTATGGAAGCGGATGCTATATATCAGGTATTTTTGTCTGTTCTAAGTGTGCATGGTTTTGCGGCTATTCCCGGTGATAATGTCACCAAGATTGTCCCCTCGGTGAATGCCAAGCAGGGGCCGGTTCCAACTGTTACCAGTCGACACCCGGGCCAGGGGGATGAATTTATCACCCGTGTGATCCAGGTGGACAATGTTACCGCTTCGCAGTTAGTGCCTATTTTACGTCCCCTGATGTCTCAACAGGATCACCTGGCAGCATACCAGCCCAGCAATGTGCTGATTGCCTCCGGTAATGCGGCCAATGTTCAGCGCCTGGTGAAAATCATTAATCGTATTGATCTGTCGGGGGATGATGAAATTGAAGTAATGCCCCTTGAGCATGCCTCGGCAACAGAAGTGGTACGCATTCTGGAATCACTTGAAAAATCAGGTGGAGCAGGGAAAAAAAATGTCGACAGCCTCACACTGGTGGCCGATGAACGCACCAATAGCATTCTGATCAGTGGCGGCAAATCGCAGCGCCTGCGTTTGAGAACAATTATCAGCCATCTGGATACTCCTTTGCAGAGCAGCGGTAATACTGAGGTAATTTACCTGCGCTATGCAAAGGCAGAGGATTTAGCACCTATCCTGTCGGGGGTTGGCACTAGCCTTGGAGAGGGCGGTAAAAAGAAATCTGCCGCCCCGGCCGCCAATGGCAAGGTCAATATCCAGGCGGACGTCAGTAACAACGCTCTGGTAATCAATGCGCCACCGGATCTTATGCGCTCCCTGAAATCCGTAATTCGTAAGCTGGATGTGCGTCGTGCCCAGGTATTGATTGAGGCGGTGATTGCCGAGATTTCTTCGGATAAAAATAATGAGCTGGGTATCGCATGGGGGGCCGACGGTTCAGCCTCGAACAATCCTGTGGGAATTATCAATTTTGGGGGCGTAGAGAGCTTGCTATCTGATCCACCTGGTATTGGTAAGGGGTTAAGCCTGGTGGTAGGGGATACTCAGGCCGGAACCGGGACACGCTTTGGTGCAATGGTACGGGCTTTGGCTGGTAGGGGAAATACCAATATCCTCTCCACACCCAGTATTGTCACTATGGATAACGAGGAAGCGGAAATGATAGTCGGTGAGAACGTGCCTATCACGACGGGCTCCTTCACCGGGACGGGTGATGCAAGCAATACCAGTCCCTTTCAGACCATTGAACGCCAGGATGTAGGTTTGACCTTGAGGGTAAAACCACAGATAAGCGAAGGTAGCGCCATCAAGCTGGACATTGAACAGGAGGTCTCCAGTATCGCCCAGGCTGCAACGGAGACATCTGATATTATTACCAACAAACGTTCACTCAAGACGATGGTGATGGTAGATGATGGACAGGCGGTGGTCCTGGGTGGTTTGATTGAAGAACAACTGCGGGAAAGCGTACAGAAAGTACCGGTATTGGGAAGTATCCCTATCCTGGGCTGGTTCTTTAGTTATAAGGCAACTAGCAAGGTTAAAACCAACCTGATGGTATTCCTGAAGCCGGTGATAATGCGTGATGCTGCGCAGACGGCAGCGATTACCGCAAATAAATATAACAATATTCGTGAACAACAACAGATGTTTCGCGAGCAGGGTATCAGCCTGATGGCCGACAGTGAGTCGCCTCTATTGTCTGACTGGGATGATTTCATGACCTTGCCGCCTGTTTTTGACGAAGCATCGGTGCCACTGCTGATGGATGAGCTCGACGCCGTACCATCTCCTGCGAATAGATTTCCTCCGCCCAGTATCGGGATGCCTCCGGCACCAGTCTTTCAATAAATCATGGAACAGCTGGAGGAAGTCACACAGGCTAACCCGGATGATTCCGTAGAGGCATCGTCTGGAAATCGATTGCCATTCACCTTCGCTAAAAGGCATGGGCTGATCCTTGTTGATGTCGATTCGGACACACCTCGATTGCTTTATTTACCCAAGGTAAAGCTTGAGGCTATCACCGAGGCGAGACGTTTCCTGGGTAGACGTTTTGCTCTGGAGGAAATTACCACCGAACAGTTTGATGGTTTGCTACAGCAGATATACCAGAGCTCTACATCCGATGCCATGCAGATGATGGGCGAGGTGGGTGATGATATGGATCTGGCCCATGTGGCGCAACATCTGCCAGAACCGGAAGACTTACTTGAAAGTGAAGACGATGCCCCGATTATTCGTTTAATCAATGCCCTGCTTACCGAGGCGATAAAAGAGAATGCTTCGGATATCCACGTTGAGTCTTTCGAACATGAGCTAGTGGTACGTTTCCGTGTTGATGGCGTGTTGCGTGAGATATTAAAACCACAACGGGTATTGGCGCCGCTGCTGGTTTCTCGTATCAAAGTAATGGCCAAACTGGATATTGCCGAAAAACGTCTGCCCCAGGATGGCCGTATCTCCCTGAAGATCGCCGGTCGTGCGGTGGATGTACGTGTTTCTACAATCCCCTCGGGTCATGGCGAGCGGGTAGTGCTTCGTCTTTTAGACAAGCAGGCCGGCCGACTGGACCTGCATCATCTGGGTATGGCTGAGAAAGAACAACAACAGCTGGATAAACTGATCCACCAGCCCCATGGCATTATCCTGGTTACCGGCCCCACCGGTTCAGGTAAGACCACCACGCTTTACGCGGGCCTCACCCGGCTCAATGACAAAAGCCGCAATATCCTCACTGTGGAAGACCCCATCGAGTATTACCTGGATGGTATCGGTCAGACCCAGGTAAACACCAAGGTGGACATGACCTTTTCCCGTGGCTTGCGTGCTATTTTGCGACAGGATCCAGACGTGGTGATGGTCGGTGAAATCCGTGATCTGGAAACTGTACAAATTGCGGTGCAGGCATCCTTGACTGGCCACCTGGTACTCTCCACCTTGCATACCAATACTGCGGTGGGCGCTGTAACCCGCCTGCGTGATATGGGCGTTGAACCCTTCCTGCTTTCCTCCAGCCTCATCGGAGTTTTGGCCCAGCGCCTGGTGCGCATATTGTGTGATGACTGCAAAGAATCTCATCAGGCCACGGCGGCAGAGTGCAAAACACTAGGGGTAGCAAGCAATAATCCACCGACTATTTATTCACCGCAAGGTTGCCCCAAATGTAATCAACTGGGTTACCGTGGACGCACCGGTATCTACGAGCTGATCCCGGTAGATGACAAGATGCGCAACATGATCCACGAGGGTAGCGGCGAGCATGAAATGGAAACGTATGCTCGCACCCTTTCACCCAGCATCCGTGATGATGGTATGCGACGAATACTGGCGGGTGAGACTTCACTGGAAGAAGTGTTGCGGGTTACCTATGAAGAGTGAGTCGAAAGTAACAAGCCAAAAGCGACAAGTGAAAACTTTTGTTTTTGCTTGCAACTTGCCGCTTTAGACTTTTAACTGATCTTATGGGCGCTTTTGAATATACCGTTTTAACCAACACCGGTCGCGAACGTAAGGGCGTGGCAGAGGGTGATAATGCCCGTCAGGTACGCCAGCAATTACGTGAACAGGGCCTGACACCTCTGGCCGTTGAAGAGGTTAAGACTAACCGGACGCAGCGGAATAAAAAGACCGGTAAGCCTGTCTCTCTTTCATTACAGCGAGGAATCAGTGCCACCGACCTGGCACTCATTACCCGTCAGTTAGCTACATTAGTGCGCTCTGGTCTGCCTCTGGATGAAACCTTGCAAACGGTGGCTCGTCAGTCGGAGAAGCCCCGGCTCAAAAGCATGATGTTGGCTGTGCGCGCACGAGTGATGGAAGGCCATACTCTGGCGGCGGGACTGGCTGATTACCCAAAGATTTTCCCCGATCTATTTCGGGCGACAGTTGCCGCTGGTGAACAGTCTGGTCATCTTGATGTGGTACTGGAGCGTCTCGCCGATTACACCGAAAGCCGGCAGCAGCTTAGACAAAAAATCCAACTGGCGATTTTCTATCCTGCGGTGCTGACTCTGGTGGCCATTGCCGTAACCGTTGCCTTGCTTACCTATGTGGTACCGCAAGTAGTTCAGGTGTTCGATAACATTGGCCAGAAACTTCCCTGGCTTACGGTGGCATTGATCACCGTCAGTGATTTCCTGGTGGCCAATGGTGTGTATCTGTTATTGGCACTGGCTGCACTGATCACCGGTTTTTCCTATATGTTAAAGCTGCCGGGCATGCGGCTGAAAATGCATGTGGTATTGCATCGTTTGCCACTTATCTCGCGCCTGATGCGGGGCTTGAATACCGCCCGCTTTGCCCGTACCTTCAGTATTCTGGTCGCCAGTGGTGTCCCCGTTCTGGAGGCCATGCGCATCTCATCTTCAGTACTTTCCAGTCTGCCTATGCGTGCGGCCGTCGAAGATGCCGCCGCCAAGGTTCGTGAAGGGGCCAGCCTGCACCATACTCTGGAGGCCAGTGGTTATTTCCCACCTATGACCTTACAGCTCATTGCCAGTGGTGAGGCCAGCGGTAACCTGGAAGATATGCTGGAGCGAGCGGCCGTTAATCAGGAGCGTGAGCTGGAAACCCTTATCGCCTATCTTATGGGCCTGTTTGAACCCTTGTTGATCCTGGCCATGGGCGGTGTGGTGGTGGTTATTGTGCTTGCCATCCTGCTGCCTATTTTCGATCTGAACCAGTTGGTACAGTAAGACTCTATAGTAAATAGACCATTAACTTATCATCATTTATCTTACGGAAAAAGCATATGAAAAATCTGCAATCTGCCAATCGACGCTCTCTTTCAAACCAGTCCGGTTTCACCCTCATCGAGGTAATGGTGGTGGTGGTCATCCTTGGTATCCTGGCGGCCATTGTGGTGCCCAAGGTGATGGACCGTCCCGATGCGGCCCGTATCGTTAAGGCCAAGCAGGATATCCGTACTTTGGAAAGCGCCCTGAACCTGTATAAGCTGGATAATTACAATTATCCCACTACCGATCAGGGGTTGGAGGCACTGGTGAACAATCCTGGTGGTGCCAAGAACTGGAAGCAGGGTGGTTATATGCCCCGCATGCCCAAGGACCCCTGGGGCAATGAATACCTGTATCTGAGTCCTGGTTCCCATGGCAGTATTGATATCTATACTCTGGGTGCCGATGGTGCGTCGGGCGGTGAAGGTTCCGCTGCGGATATCGGTAACTGGAATATGGACGAGCAATAAGCGAGTTTAATGATGCACTATGCCTGGAACCGCGTTGCTAGGTATCCTGCGGTGTTGGCAAAAAGTCAGGGCTTCACCTTGCTGGAGTTATTGGTCTCGATAGTCATCATCGGTCTGATCCTTTCCATGGCCGTGCTTTCTGTGGGAGGGGGGCGTGACGATGAAGTCGAAGAAGAGGCCCGACGGTTGGCCGCATTAATGGAGCTGGCCGGTCAGGAAGCAATCCTGAAGACAAAGGAGTTGGGGCTACGGTTCACTCCCAATGGCTACCAGTTCATGGTGTGGAAAAAAGGAGATGATGAAAAGGATGGTGATGAAAGAGAAGATCGCTGGCAGGAATACGTCGATGGTGTGTTAAAGGCACGGGAGTTGCCTGAAGATCTGGAGTTTGAACTGTTCCTGGAAGGCTTGCCGGTTACACTGGAGATGGAAGACAGTGACGCAGATGAAGATAAGAAAAAGAAAAAAATTAAACCCCATATTATTTTGTTCTCCAGCGGTGAACGCAGTCCATTCGAACTTACTATCAGCGTGGATAATCTGAGTTTGGACGGCGAGGACATTCGTTATCACCTGGAAGGCAAAATGCTGGGTACACTGGAAGTCACTAAAAGGGATGTCCTGTGATTCAGTCGTTACAAAAAATTCCTACATCCATTCCTCGTTATGTTTCAGGGTTTACTTTATTGGAGGTGATGGTGGCTCTGGCAATTATTGCCATTACGCTCGGTGCCTTGATCAAGGGCGGAGGTGACAATGCCCTTAACACCGCTTATTTAAAGGATAAAACTCTGGCGCAATGGGTGGCAATGAATAAAGTGGCGGAACTACAGCTCAAAAGAAAGTGGCCGGATTTAGGTACGCGTAGTGGTTCTATGGAGCTGGCTAACCGTGAGTGGAATTGGGAAACCAAAGTAGGAAAAACCATGGATCCATTGACCGGAGAGCCAAGTAAATGGATTTACGGTCTGGACGTAATGGTAAAACAGGATGACAAAAGAAGTGGCGGATCACTGGCTCGCGTGAAGGCGAATCTTCCTAAACCATAAAATGATGACCTTCGTTGTTTCAAAAGCCAAACGGGTAACCACACCCGTAACATCTGCAAGAAAGAACAGGGCTGTCTTTTTCCCCAGCATGTCAGGATTTACCCTGTTGGAGCTTATTGTCGCCATCGCGATATTTGCATTGCTTTCTGTGATGGCCTATAGCGGCCTGATAGTGATGTTACAGACTGCGGATCAAACGGAACAGCAAGCTCAACGCATGACTGAGTTGCAGATGGCTATGATTATTATCAGTCGGGATCTGTTTCAGGCAACGGGACGAAAAATCACCAACGAATACGAGGCAGAAGAAGCGGCATTGCTGGGCACCGATAAGAGCTTAAATTTGACCCGTGCTGGCTGGAGTAACCTGGTTCCCGACGACAGAGTGCGTAGCACCCTGCAGCGAGTCAGATATAGCCTTGATGAGGGTGAATTGGTAAGAACTCAGTGGTTCGTACTTGATCGTGTTTCTAGTACGGAGGGCTATGCCGCCCCCTTGTTGAAAAAAGTCAGTGGTTTAACGTTTCGCTATATGAACGAGGGTCGAAGCTGGGAGAGTCATTGGTCGTCACCAGTAATTCCTCCTCCGTCCCCTGCGGGTACTCCTGCCCCTGTTCGGCCTCTCCCCCTTGCCGTAGAAATCACCCTGGAGCTGGAAGACTGGGGAGCCATTACCCGTATGTTTAAATTACCCCGGGGATGGTCTTGATATATAGAAAGTACAACGCGATGCCGGGGAATAGTCGAGGTGTAGCCTTGATCACTGCCTTGCTGATTGTGGCCCTGGCTATTACAGCGGCGGTGACCATGGTCTCCCGTCAGCAACTGGATATACGCCGTACTGGTAATTTATTGCAAATGGAACAAAGTTATCTGTATGTTCAGTGGGCTGAGGATTTTTCCGCGCACATACTACGTGATGATCTGGACACCAGTACCGTGGATATTGAAACGGAAGACTGGGCAACAGAATTACCCCCCATGCCCGTGGAGGGCGGAAGTATAGCGGGCAAGCTTACCGATATGCAGAGCCGATTCAATATCAATTCTATGGTGCAAGCGGGAGCTCCAAGTGTGCGGGCTATCGATCGTTTTAGAAATCTATTAACTGTTCTTGGAGAAAACCCTGATTTGGCTTATGCGGTGGTGGACTGGATCGACAGTGATCGCAATGGTTATCCCGTTGGATCGGAACCCAGTTATTACGGAAAAGAGCCTGCTTATCTGGCCGCCAATCGCGCTATGGCCAGTCCCAGTGAGTTGTTGTTGGTGGAGGGATTTACCACCGAGATTTATAAACTATTGAAAGACCATGTGAGTGCATTACCAGAGACAGTGACAGGGATTAATGTTAATACCGCCAGTGCAGAAGTTTTGATGTCTCTGGCACGCGGGATTACACGAATTGATGCTGATGCCCTTATTTCGGCACGGGGAGTAGATGGGTTCCTGACCGTGAATGATTTTGTTGCCGATGCGGCGATTGCCGGGCGAGGGGTCACCACTGATGGTTTAGACGTCAGCAGTAGCTATTTTATGGTAAATTCTATTATCGAACTGGGGCAGGCTCATTTGCAAATGCAGAGTCTGATACATCGGGAAAGTCCAACCAATATTTACACAGTAGCAAGGGCGCAGGGAACTTATTAAATGGCAGGTACGATTTACATACGATTATTGCCTGAGGCAGCGGAGCAGTCAGTAGCTCCCATTGGCTGGCTGGTACAGGCCCCCGACATGCCAACCACGGTGGGTTGGGGCACTCTCGAACAGGCGGCGAGTCAGGCACAAGGCAGGCGGGTAGTGGTGTTGGTGCCTGGCACAGAGGTATTGCTGGCTCATGTTCAGGTGCCGACCAAACAGCGTCAGCGGATGCTGCGCGCCATCCCCTTCGCCCTGGAAGAACACCTGGCTGCAGACGTGGAAACCCTACACTTCGCCATTGGTGCCCGAAATGATACAGCAGGGGTGGCCACGGCGGTGGTGGACCGAGCCCGGATGGATGAATGGCTGAATTTACTTAAACAGGTAGAAATCCAGCCCCATAGTATGCTGGCTGATATTCAGGCCCTGCCCATAATCGAGGGGGAATGGGTGTTGTTGCTGGAAGATGCCTCTATCCTGTTGCGCACAAAAGATAACGACGGTAACGCTTTGTCTCCGGATACTCTGGAAATGATGTTGTCCCTGGCGTTGGAACAATCCGGTGATGACCGCCCTGAACATTTGCAGGTAATTGACTGCCGTTCGGAGGCGAGTACCGGACTGGAGGCGATTGAAAAGTTCTGCACAGAAAATGAGATTGAATTACAGCTTAAACCTGGTGAAGGGCAATTGCTGGATATTCTTGTGCGTGGTGCGAAAGAAACCCCTGCGATTGATCTGCTGCAGGGAGATTACAGTCGCCGCGAACAACTGGGTAAAGTTTGGCGGCCATGGTTGCTGACGGGAGCATTGGCAGGTGTATGGCTATTATTGTTGTTTAGTATTTCCCTGCACGGTTTTTTTGCATTGAAAAACGAAGAAAAAGAATTAACCGCAAGTATTGAGAAGCTGTACCGGGACACTTTCCCCGATGCACGCAAGGTAGTGAATGCCCGTGTGCAAATGGGGCAGAAGCTGGATGCTCTGAAAGGCAGCGGTGGTGAGGGTGGCGTGGTCAATTTACTGGCTCAGGTCGGTCCGGCACTGAGCCAGACAAAAAAACTTGAGCTCAAGGCCATGCGTTTCAAATTGGGCGAGCTGGAACTGGATCTGGAGCTGGAGGATTTACAAACGCTGGATCAACTTAAGCAGACTTTGTCCGCAGGCGGCGGCTTGAATGTAAAAATTGATACCGCCAGTTCCCGTGATGGCAAAGTGGAAACGCGACTGAAGATCGAGAGTGCGGGAGCAGGCGTATGAGCATGATACGTGAACACTGGGATACGCTTCAGACCCGTGAACGCCGCATGATCCTGCTGGCTGGTTTGGCAATATTTATTTTGCTGAGTGAGATGCTTTTTTTGAGCCCCTATTTCGATGAAAGAAAACGCCTGGAACAACAAATTGAAATCTTGCACGGAGATCTCAACTGGATGCATCAGGCCTCTGCCCAGGTCAAACAACTGAGTAAGGGGAAACCCGCGGCCAGGCCTTCTGGTCAGTCCATGTTGTCGCTGGTGGATAGCACTGCAAAAAGTTATGGCCTGGGTCAGTTGGTGAAACGTGTGCAACCTGATGGCCAGAATATCGTACGGATCTGGTTGGAAGGGGTTGGCTTTGATGTCATGTTGAGATGGCTGAGTGTGTTGTCGGATCGGTATGGTTTGGTAGTAACCGGTTTAGTGGTCGATCGCAGCGGTGAAGGTTCTGAACTGATCAATGCCCGGATTGTATTCGAGGGCGCTAAATGAAGCCGGTAATACGTTACCTGATACTGGGTGTTGGTATTTATCTGTTTGCCCTGGTAGCGACGCTACCTGTGGGGCGTGTTTATGACCGTCTTCTGCCCTATTTGCAGGCGGCTAATGTACAACTGGAAAAAGGCAGTCTTGAAGGAAATTTCTGGTCAGGAAGTGCCCGTCCACAGAATCTGGCCGGTCTGCCGGTGGAAAAAGTGCAGTGGGATATTTCGGCTTTTGCCATGTTGATTGGTCGGCTGTCTGTCGATTTTCAGCTAAAACTTGATCAAGGCTCTTTACAAGGGGCGGCTCGCCTTGGTTCAGAAGGGCTGGAAGTACTCAACGATCTGGAAGGCACTTTCCCGGTAACGTTGTTAAGTGGAATGCTGTCGTCATTACCCATTATCCCTGCCGGGACGATCTCTCTGGAACTGGACTCGGTTTCCTTTCGTGGTGGAAAACCTGTCGCTGCGGAAGGTGAGATCACCTGGTCTGAGGCGGCTATCAGTAACCCGATGGCACTGAGCCTGGGTGAACTCAAGATCGATTTACGCGAAGAAGAAGGCAAGACCCTTGGGACATTGTCAGATACGGGTGGTCCTCTGGAAGCCTCCGGTGACTTTTCAATAAGCCCCGAGGGTGCGTATATCATCGACCTGAAACTGGCAGCACGGGATAAAACTCAACAGAACCTGGTTCAGGCCCTGGCTATGATGGGAAAAGCCGACGCCGATGGGCGAAGCAGGTTTAAATATTCCGGCCAACTTTAATCTGCAACACTTCTGTTGCAATAAGATATTTAATAAAAGGGAACTGCGAAATGGATTCTTTGATTTGAAAGAAAACTAATGGTGGGGATTTTTGTGAGTGATGTAGAACAGATTAAGAAAGAAAAGAGTGCAATTGTTTCAAAGTATGCGAAGAGCAATGATTTAAAAGCTATTTACCAGATTCTTACTACTGTCGTTCCATATTTCCTATTATTTTATATCGCAATAGAAAGCATCTCAATTTCCTATTGGCTGACGGCGGCCTATATTTCATTGTTGATTCTCTTTTTACTTCGAGTATTCATGATGATGCATGATTGTGGGCATGATTCATTGTTTGTGAAATCGAGAACGAACAGGCTTGTGGGTTTTGTAATGGGGGTGCTCTGTGGCATTCCGCAATATGTGTGGTCGAAGCATCATGCTTACCATCATTCAACCAATGGCAACTGGAACAAATATCGTGGTCCGTTAAGTGTTTTGTCTTCGGAAGAATATGCTCTGCTTTCACCGAAGAAAAAGAAGTCCTACCAGAATTCTCGAAAGATCATCATGGCACCTGTGGGTGGGTTCTTGTATTTCATATTCAACCCAAGATATACCTGGGCTAAAGGCAGTGTGGACTTTTTTGTGTACTTGCTGTCCTCCAAATTTAAAAACAAACCCTTAGCAATAACCGATATTATTAATGGCTTTGAAACCAAGTACTGGGCTACCTGGAAAGAATATTGGCATATGACAGCCAATAATATTGTCTTGTTAAGCAGTTGGGGTCTGGCAGGATGGTATTTTGGTTGGGTGGATTTTTTTATAGTTTATATCACGGTTATCTCCTTGTCGGGAGCATTAGGTATTATCTTGTTCACGATACAACATAACTTTGAAGACTCATACGCTAGCGGAGATAAAGATTGGGACTACTATGCCGGTGCTCTTGAAGGCTCCAGTTATTTAGATTTGCCCAAGGTTTTGCATTGGTTTACCGCAGATATTGGCTATCATCATGTGCATCATCTTTTTTCCAGAATGCCTAATTACAATCTTGTCGCTTGCCACAATGAGTATGCCCATTTATTTAAGTCGGTGAAGCGGATTCGGCTGTCTGAGGTGGGCGAAGCGTTTAAGTATATCCTTTGGGACGAATCCAGCCGTCGGATAATATCGATTGCGCAATATGACGAAAAAGCCCAGCAATCAATTTCAGGATAGCTCGCACGGGGGGCTACTGGGCACTCACCCTTGTCCCCGCTGCATGACGTTTTAACCAACCACGCACCCGTTTTATCAAAACTTCCTCCTGGCCAATAAAGTTATGGTCGGCCCCTTCGATCTGTATCTGCCGATAGGCTATGTGGCCGGTGTTGCTGCTGCGGGAGGAGGTCCGGGCAAAACCCGAGCGTTGATAGCGTGAAGCTACGGCCGTTCGCGCGGCTTTTTGTGCCGCACGGGTGCGCTGCCGGGCACTGTTTATGACATGCCCCTGGTCGCGGCTCCCATAAAGATCTAACATTGGCTGCTGAACTTTTTCCAGAAGTCTGGGACTTTCCAGCCGTGCATCCAGTCCCTTAAGTGAACCCATGCCAATAAGTATCGCGGCATTTATTGAATCCCCTTTTTTATTACCCATATAATCGGCGGCCATTACCGCTCCCAGGCCATGGCCGATGAGTACAATATTCTGGATTTGTTTGTTTTGCAGGTATGTGACGGCCGCCTGGATACGGGCGGGAGCTTCATCCAGTAAGCTCTTATATTGAATTATTTGCTTTTTAACGGCCGTCAGGGGGAGCTGCAGTGACAGGGTTGACCAGCCATACTCTGGCATTTGATGACGCAGGGAGAAAATTACCCCCGGCCAGTCAGGATGGCCATCCAGATCATGTAACAGGATTAATCCACCCTGAATATTGCCGCTTCGTTCTTCTCTGTACAGGGCAAAAACCTCCTGCTCACCTGTGTCGAGGACAATGATCTCCTCTGACTGTGTGGATAGCTTGAGTTGTGTCACGATGCGGTTTTCATTCGACATTTCCGCGGCCATCGTCCCCGATATTTGAATGGGAGAAAATAGCAGTGTCAGGCAGATAGTAACGAGTCGTTTGGCCATAACCAAAGTATAGACACTCCTGTGAGGTTGCTTGCCACTCGCAATAGGCGCGCTGAGCCGGTAAAATGGCCGATTAGACTTTATGGCAGCGCTATTGGCGCTTATCTCAGCTTAAATAGAGGCAAAACACATGGCAGATTTTAAGATTGCTCCTTCCATCTTGTCGGCGGATTTTGCGCGACTCGGTGAGGAAGTAGACAATGTATTGGCATCCGGTGCGGATATTGTGCACTTCGATGTAATGGATAACCACTATGTACCTAACCTGACCATTGGCCCACTGGTGTGCGATGCCCTGCGTAAACATGGCGTAACTGCGGATATCGATGTACATCTGATGGTTAAACCGGTGGATCGCATCATCCCGGACTTTGCCAAGGCGGGTGCTACTTACATTACTTTCCACCCGGAGGCCTCTGAGCATGTTGACCGTAGTCTGCAGTTGATCCAGGGCGAGGGCTGCAAGTCAGGCCTGGTATTCAATCCGGCCACTCCGCTGGATGTGCTGAAATATGTAATCGACAAGGTGGACATGGTGTTGCTGATGTCGGTCAACCCCGGTTTTGGCGGTCAGAGCTTTATTCCCGCTACCCTGGACAAGCTGCGTGAAGCGCGCAAAATTATCGACGAATCCGGCCGCGATATTCGCCTGGAAATCGATGGCGGCGTGAAGGTAGACAATATTCGTGAAATTGCTGAAGCGGGTGCCGATACCTTTGTCGCTGGTTCAGCCATCTTTAATGCCGCCAAGGATAGCGATGCCAACACCTACGACAGTGTTGTCGCCGCCATGCGTGCAGAACTGGCAAAAGCCTGATTAACCAAAATAGTAGAAATTAAAGATGTTGAATAAACCAAAAATGATTCTTATCGACCTGGATGGCACGCTTGTGGATAGCGTGCCGGATCTTTGTTATTGCATCGATACCATGATGGAGCAGCTGGGCCTTCCTGCCCATGGCGAGGTCAAGGTGCGTCAGTGGGTGGGTAATGGTGTTGAGCGTTTGACCAGGCGAGCTCTGGTGGGCCAGTTAGAAGGTGAGCCGGATCAGGCTCTATTTGAAAAGGCCTATCCCATTTTTATGGAACTCTACGCAGAGAATACCAGTGGTCGCAGTTGTCTCTATCCCGGTGTACGTGAAGGTCTGGATGCGATGAAGGCTGAGGGCTTCCATATTGCCTGTGTCACTAATAAGGCAGAGCAGTTTACTATCCCTCTGCTGAAAGACATGGGTATCTATGACTATTTCGAGTTGGTGGTTAGTGGTGATACTCTACCCACCAAAAAACCTGATCCCGGCCAGTTGCTCCATGCGGCAGAATTTTTTAAAGTTGATCCCCGTGATGCAGTAATGATCGGTGATTCGGTTAATGACGTGAAAGCGGCTCGGGCCGCCGGTTTTAATGTGGTCTGTGTGCCTTATGGTTACAACCACGGCATGGATATTCGTGATGCGGATCCTGATGTGGTGATTGAGTCATTTATTGAATTAACAGGGTTATTTAAAACGGCTGCCTGAATATGATAGTTGCCTGTGAAATAAACAGTTATGAGGTCGTGACAGAGGAGCGATGGCGCATCTGATGTAATTCCTTTTTTTGCCACGACTTTAAACTTTTTCCAGGCGACACTCATGACTCCTGAACAATTTGATGAACTTTCTGCCCAGGGCTTTAATCGCATTCCTTTGATGCGGGAAGTACCTGCGGATCTCGATACTCCTTTAAGCACTTATCTGAAACTGGCCAGTGGGCCTTATAGCTACCTGTTCGAATCGGTCGAGGGCGGTGAAAAATGGGGCCGTTATTCAATCATCGGCCTGCCTGCTCGCATTCTCCTGACTGTAAAGGGACACGATATTTGTGTTCAGCGTGACGGTGAAACAGTGGAGCAGGTGACTGCTGACGACCCCCTGGAATGGATTGAAGCCTTCCAGGCCCGTTACAAGGTTCCCCAGGTGGAAGGCCTGCCACTTTTTACCGGTGGTCTGGTAGGTTATTTCGGCTACGATACCGTGCGCTACATTGAGCCGCGTCTGGCCAAGTGCCCTAACCCGGATCAACTGGGTACACCGGATATTCTGCTGATGCTCTCCGATGAGGTGGTGGTGTTCGATAACCTGAGTGGCAAACTGTATGTCGTGGTGCATGCGGATCCATCCCAGGCATCCGCCTTCAAAAAGGGCCAGACCCGTCTCAGTCAGTTGGTGGCAATGTTAAATGAGCCGGTACAACGGCCACAGCCATGCGCGAACCCCAGCCAGGTCAAGGAAGATGATTTCGTCTCCGGTTTTACCCAGGAGGGTTTCGAGCAGGCGGTGGGCAAGGCCAGGGAATACATCATTGAAGGTGACGTGATGCAGGTGGTGTTATCGCAACGCCTGTCTATTCCCTTCAAGGCGCCTCCACTGGATCTGTATCGCGCCCTGCGCAGTCTCAACCCATCACCCTATATGTATTTTCTTGATCTGGGTGAGTTCCATATTGTGGGATCTTCACCAG
Source organism: Chromatiales bacterium (assembly GCA_030640985.1). GTDB lineage: Bacteria > Pseudomonadota > Gammaproteobacteria > Thiohalomonadales > Thiohalomonadaceae > DAOWII01. The sequence goes on along the minus strand of DAOWII010000102.1, from coordinate 7,741 downwards.
AGATCCTGGTGCGTTACGAGAATGAAATGGTTACTGTCAGACCCATTGCGGGTACCCGTCCACGGGGAAAAACAGAAGAGCAGGACAAGGCTCTGGAAGTTGACTTGTTGGCCGATCCAAAAGAACTGGCGGAGCATTTGATGCTCATTGACCTGGGACGTAATGATGTGGGTCGCATTGCGGATACCGGTAGTGTTGAGTTGACTGAGAGAATGCTTGTTGAACGCTACTCCCATGTGATGCATATCGTCTCCAATGTGCAGGGAAAACTGAAAAAAGACATGAGCGCTATGGATGCCCTGCGGGCCACTTTTCCTGCAGGCACTGTGAGCGGCGCTCCCAAGATTCGCGCCATGGAAATCATCGACGAACTGGAGCCGGTAAAACGTGGCATTTATGCTGGTGCGGTAGGGTACCTCGGCTGGCACGGTAATATGGATACCGCTATTGCCATTCGTACGGCGGTTATTAAGGATCAAACCCTGCATATCCAGGCCGGTGCGGGTATCGTATATGACTCCGTGCCCCGCAATGAATGGGATGAAACCATGAATAAGGGACGGGCAGTGTTTCGTGCCGTCGCTCTGGCCGAGGCCGGGCTTGATGGTGCTCACAAGTAAGGAGTAATGATATGTTATTAATGATCGATAATTATGACTCCTTCACCTATAACCTGGTGCAGTATTTCGCCGAGTTGGGTGCTGATGTGCAGGTGTATCGCAATGATCAGATTAGCCTGGAAGAGATCGAAAAAATGGCGCCGGAGCGGCTGGTGATTTCTCCCGGCCCCTGTACGCCCAACAAGGCCGGGGTGTCGGTGGCCGCCATCGAGCACTTTGCTGGCAAGCTGCCCATCCTCGGTGTCTGTCTTGGTCATCAATCCATTGGTCAGGCCTTTGGTGGCAAGGTTGTACATGCCCGTGAAATCATGCACGGCAAGACCTCGATGGTGTATCACAAGGATGCGGGTGTTTTTAGAGGTCTGGAAAACCCCTTTGAGGCAACTCGTTACCACTCTCTGGTTATCGAGCAAGCATCTTTGCCGGAGTGTCTGGAAGTGACCGCCTGGACGGAAAATGAAAAGGGTGAACTGGACGAGATTATGGGTGTGCGGCACAAGGAGTTTGCCATTGAAGGGGTGCAGTTTCATCCTGAATCGATCCTGACCCAGCACGGTCACGATATGTTGAAAAATTTTCTGGAGATTTCGGTTTAATAGCTGATGTAGGAGAGCCTTATGGACATGCAAGCTGCTATTCGCGCCGTTACTGAACAGCGTGATTTAACAAAAGAAGAAATGACAGGCGTGATGCGTACCATCATGGGTGGTGAAGCGACCCAGGCACAGATTGGTGGTTTTCTTATCGGTCTGCGCATGAAGGGTGAGACAGTGGATGAGATCACTGCAGCGGCTTCGGTGATGCGTGAGCTGGCTACCAAAGTTCCTGTGAATGGCCCACACCTGGTAGATACCTGTGGTACCGGCGGTGATGGTGCGGCGACCTTTAACATTTCCACCTGTAGCGCCTTTGTAGTAGCTGCTGCTGGAGCAAAAGTGGCCAAACATGGTAACCGTTCGGTTTCCAGTAAATCCGGCAGTGCCGATGTGCTGGAGGCCGCCGGGGTGAGTCTGGAGCTGGAACCAGCGCAAGTAGCCCGTTGTGTGGAAGAGACCGGTGTGGGCTTTATGTTCGCCCCTAAACATCATGGCGCCATGAAACACGCTATTGGCCCTCGTCGTGAAATGGCTGCGCGCACTATCTTTAATGTACTCGGTCCACTGACCAACCCGGCGGGTGCACCCAATCAGGTGATTGGTGTGTTTAGCAAGGCCCTGGTGGAACCACTGGCTCAGGTGCTAAAACAACTGGGTAGTGAACACGTGTTAGTGGTGCATGCCGCCGATGGTATGGATGAGATTAGCATTGGCAGTGAAACCTTTGTCGCCGAACTGAAAAATGGTGAAGTGAATAGCTACACCATTAGCCCGGAACAGTTTGGTCTTGGTCGTGGTGATGTTTCTTCACTGGCGGTTAGCAGCGCCGAAGATTCGCTGCAAGTGGTACGTGATGTATTAAATAATCAGGCAGGTCCGGCACGGGATATTGTGATGCTGAACGCGGGTGCCGCTATTTATGCCGCCGGTCTGACAGACACTTTAGATGCCGGTATTAAAAAGGCCGACGAAGTCATCGCCAATGGTGAAGCGGCTAAAAAGCTGGATGCACTGGTGGCGCTGTCTAATTCCATTTCGTAAATAACCCAATACCTTCGTGCTGGGCCTTTGAAGACAAAAAATATGAGTAAAGCTCCCGACATTCTACAAAAAATTCTCCGACGCAAGGCCGAAGAAGTGGCCGAGCGTTCCTTGCGTCTGTCCTTGGCTGAATTGATGGCACAAGTTGCGGCGGCTCCACCCGCACGTGATTTTGTCGGTGCCATTAAAAACAAGATAGAAGCTGGCAAGTCAGCGGTAATTGCTGAAGTGAAAAAGGCCTCACCCAGCAAGGGTGTGATGCGCGAAGATTTCCGTCCAGCGGACATCGCTCATTCCTATGAAAAAGGCGGGGCGGCCTGTCTTTCGGTGTTGACCGATGTGGATTTTTTTCAAGGCGCGGATGAATATCTGAAACAGGCCCGTGAAGCGTGTCTGCTTCCGGTGCTACGCAAGGACTTTATGATCGACCCCTACCAGGTCTATGAAGCACGGCACATGGGTGCCGATTGTATCCTGCTCATAGTGGCGGCTTTGGATGATACCCGGATGCAGGAGTTGTCGGCTATCGCTCAGCAGTTGGGTATGGCTGTGTTAGTCGAGGTGCACGATGCTGAAGAGTTGCAGCGAGCCCTGCAGCTGGATACACCGCTCATCGGGATCAATAACCGTAACTTGCGTACCTTTGAAACACGCCTTGAGACAACCCTGGAACTACTGGACAGTATTCCTGATAACCGCATTGTGGTGACGGAAAGTGGTATTCATGTTGCCGCAGATGTGGCTCTGATGCAGGAAAACGGCGTGCATACCTTCCTGGTAGGCGAAGCCTTTATGAAAGCGGAGGAGCCAGGAGAGAGGTTAGCAGAGTTGTTTAGTTAAATTCAGGTAAAGCCAGGATACTCTGTTAGTTTTACCTGATGGTCTACCGCGTCCCAAACACCACAATAGTTTTACCCCTGGCGGTGATGAGTCCCTGTTCTTCCAGAGTTTTAAGTACGCGTCCTGCCATTTCCCGTGAACAGCCGACTATACGACCCAGTTCCTGACGGGTAATACGGATTTGCATACCGTCCGGATGGGTAATGGCATCGGGCTGTTTAGCCAGATCCAGCAAGGTGGCAGCAATACGTCCGGCCACGTCAAGGAAGGCTAGATCCCCGACTTTACGGCTGGTATTGCGTAGGCGGGTTGCCATCTGCGAGGAAAGGGAGAACAGGATTTCGGGGTCTTCCTGGCCTAGTATACGAAAGTTGTTGTAGCTGATTTCCGCAAGCTCGCACTCGGCCCGTACCCGTACACAGGCACTGCGTGCCTGTTCATCGCCAAACAGTCCCATTTCACCGAAGAAGTCACCAGCATTGAGATAGGCCAGCACCATTTCATGGCCCTCTTCATCTTCTATCAATACCGTGACGGATCCCTGGATGATGTAATACAGCACATCAGGCTTGTCGCCGGCGCTGATAATAGTGCTCTTGGTCGGGTACTTACGCCGATGACAGCGTGCCAGGAAGCGATCAATGGAAGGGTTTCCCGTAGCTCTTTCTATAACACTCATAACTGTCCTTAATCGTTAGCCTGTCTTCTAAGATATACCACTCAAAAGCATTCCGGCAAGGTAAAACTCAGGTAAAATAGCCCTTTTTTATTTCCGGGCTGGAGAGAATGCATGAAAGCACGCATTAAATGGGTACAGGACGCCACTTTTGTTGGTGAAGCGGGTAGCGGCCATGGGGTGGTAATGGATGGTCCTCCTGACATGGGTGGACGCAATTTGGGGGTTAGACCCATGGAAATGATGCTGCTCGGCATGGGGGGATGCACTGCCTTTGATGTAATGCATATCCTGAAGAAGGCGCGTCAGTCTGTGACTGACTGCGTGGCAGAGCTGAGTGCGGAACGGGCCGAGGTGGAACCCAAAGTGTTCACCGCTATTCATGTGCATTTTATTATCAGAGGTCAAGGACTCAAGGAAGCCCATGTGAAACGGGCGGTGGAGCTGTCGGCAGAGAAGTATTGTTCCGCCTCTATTATGCTGGGTAACGCGGGCGTGGAAATAACTCATGATTACGAGGTCATTGAAGAGTGAGTGCACAACGGCCAAAGCCCACCAGGGGCATGCGTCATGTGGCCCTGTTTGTGGCCGATCTGGAGGCCTGTGAGCATTTTTACATTGAGCTGCTGGGTATGGAGGTGGAGTGGCGCCCGGATCCAGACAATGTTTATCTCACTTCAGGCAATGACAATCTTGCGCTACATCGGCTGGAGGCTTCTTTCGAAGGAGTGCAGCGTCTGGACCATATTGGTTTTATATTGGATGAAGCAGAACAGGTGGACGCCTGGTTCAGTTTTCTTCGGCAACAAGGTGTTAGCATGAAAACCGATCCCCGCACTCACCGTGATGGCGCACGTAGTTTTTACTGCCTGGATCCTGCGGGCAGCACCGTACAAATGATTTATCACCCGCCAATTGCCGGGTGTTGCTAAGAGTTGTTGGGGAATTAATAAATAATGGTTAAGCCGATTCCCAAACTGAAACTTCATGGGTTTAACAATCTGACCAAGAGCCTGAGTTTCAACATCTATGATGTGTGTTACACCCAGACGGCTGCCCAACGTCAGGAATATATTGAATATATCGATGAGGAATACAATGCCGAGCGGCTAACCAATATCCTCACCGAGGTATCCCATATCATCGGTGCCAATGTCCTGAATATCGCCCATCAGGACTATGAACCCCAGGGGGCCAGTGTCACCATGCTGATCTCTGAAGAGCCGGTGGCAGCCCAGGAGCTCTCCAATACCGAGGCCCCTGGCCCGTTACCCGATTCAGTGGTAGCCCATCTGGACAAGAGCCATATCACGGTTCATACCTATCCGGAGAGTCATCCTGATAATGGCATCAGCACTTTCCGGGCTGATATTGATGTAGCGACCTGCGGACGCATTTCACCGCTGAAAGCGTTGAACTTCCTGATCCACAGTTTTGAGTCCGATATCGTGATTATGGATTATCGTGTGCGAGGATTTACCCGTGACGTACGGGGTAAAAAACATTATATCGACCACAAGATTGATTCGATTCAGAACTATATTGCGAGGGATACCAAGGAGCGTTACCAGATGATTGACGTGAATGTGTTCCAGGAGAATATCTTTCACACAAAAATGATGCTCAAGGAACCCGAGTTGGGTACCTATTTATTTGGTGTGGAGGCTGCAGATTTTAAACCTGCAGAAGCAAGACAGATTCAAAAGCGTTTGCAAAGGGAAATCCGCGAAATATTTTACGGCCGGAATATTCGTTAATGTTGGTGATCTGCCAGAGTCTTGCTGTGAAGGGTGAGCGAGCGGTAATTGGGGCAAAAATTCATGTCTGATACGGGCCTGCCATTACCCAGGCAATCATCGCATGTTTGGAGTGCCTTACATTCCTTGCAGTTATGGATGTGTTTTTCAATTTCTTCCCTGGGAACCTTATCCAGATATTCGTCAAGATCGGCTCCGAGAAAGGTGAGCATGTGAGACAGGCGCAAGCGGGTAACTCGCTGCTTGAGTTGCTGATATTGTAATTGCGCCAGTTGCCTTTTTTCGCGGGATTGATGTACCAGATGGCGAATAACAGGCAGGGAGCCTATGAAGAAAAGCAGTAAGCCAATGAGCGGAAGAACATAACGCATATCAATGCCCTCTTTACATACTCTGAATGCATTAAGTTTAGATCAACTTTACCGAGAAGACCATAAAAAACTTATGGTCTTCTCGGGTGTTCTATAACCAATAGGCTGTTTTGGTCATTATCTTTGAAGTAAGCCCCATCAGCGTTTTGACAGGGGCAGGAAGCTCGGCACCTCCAGCGTGGAGGGCCGTGGTGGCATGGTGGGCCTCGTCCTCTTTCATCTGTTCCAGTATTGCCCGGGTCTTGTTGTCATGTTCCGGCAGTTTTTCCAGATGTTCATCCAGATGGCGGACCACCTGATGTTCTGTTTCGGCGACGAAGCCCAGGCTCCACTTGTCACCAGCGATACCTGCCAGGGCTCCAATAGCCAGTGATCCGCCATACCAGAGAGGACTCAGGTAACTGACATGGGCACCCATTTCTTTGGCACGGCGCTCACACCAATCCAGATGGTCATTTTCTTCCTGTGCCGCCCGCTCCATTTCCTCACGTACCTTGGGTAAGCGGGCGGTCAGGGCCTGGCCTTGATACAGGCCTTGTGCCGAAACTTCACCGGCATGGTTGATACGCATCAATCGCCCGGCCAGTTCACGTTCCGATTCGCTCAGCTCAGCTTCAGCGATCTCTTCGGCAGGATTAGGACGCTCGGTCAGCACTGGTTGGCCGAATACCGTGCGTACACCGGTATCCACGCTCATGAGTAGTTTGTCGAGGGGGGAGTAATTTCGCATAGGGATAAGGTACAAGAAACGAAGGGCAGGGTACAAGGGAATTTATAGGAGCGTCGCCCGGATGACCATTCGCCTCAGGAGAGCCTCATGGCCTTACGGGGGATGACCATTCACCTCAGGAGAGCCTCATGGCCTTAATTGCTTTGCCAACAGTGTTACCGGGTGCATTACCTCCACCTCCAGCCCTGTTTCCCGTACCCCCGCAGCCAGATGCAAGGCACAGCCGATGTTGGTGCTTACCAACTTGCTGGCCCCATCGGCCTCAAGAGCTGCAAGTTTGGGCTGTCGCAGCTTGTTAGCCATACCGGGGTTCATGAGCATGACATCGCCACCCGCGCCACAGCAGCTCTTATTGTCTGCTAGCGCCTCAAGCCTGATGTCCGGAATGCGTGCCAGCAGGCAAGTGGTTGCATCGGGATTGTCCATTGCAAAACGCTGGCTACAGGGTTCATGGACGAGCACTTTTTCCGGTAGTGCGGCAATCTCCAGTTGTAGCGGCCACTCCACCTGATCAAGAAAGTCACAAATCTCCACTGCCTGGGTAGCAATGCCTGATGCTCCTTCCAGCCACTGGTCATACTCTTTCAGCATGCTGCCGCAGCCAGTAGCGATAAATACGATGGCTTCCACTTCAACCTTCGCTTCCAGTTCGGCAAAGGCCTGTAGATTGGTCTTGGCAAAGCCTTCAAAACGTGATGTATCGCCTGCATGGTGGTGCAGGGCACCGCAGCAACCCTGGGCACGGGGAATGTGTATCCCGTAGCCACAGGCCCCTAGTAGCTTGATGGTCGACTCAATAGTGGCGGAGTCCATGGATGGCCCAGTACAGCCAGTAAACAGGGCGACACGACCGCGCTCTGCTCCTGTGGGTGCAATGTATTCAGGGTGGACGGCTGGTTTCTGAAGTCTTGGCAGCAGGCCATCAGCAGCTCCAATCTTTCCTTTGCCCAACATTCCACTTCGACGAACCAGGCTTTGCAAGCTACTGTGCTGATAAACTCGTAGCCCAGCCTGGAGGAATTTCATACCAGAGCTATTGCTGGTCAGCACCGAACGGGCCAGTCGTCTTATCCGATTGGGTTGGCCGGCCTTCTGTTCATGCAGTAGTCG
>DAOWII010000053.1 GCA_030640985.1 Chromatiales bacterium | reverse complement strand
TCGACCACGCAGAACACTCCTTGCTTGGTCAAAGTGCACACGATATGTATCACCCCCAAAGTATGGGTACGGATAGATGTCTTATCTGCTGCATGCAACGTGCAGGTGAAATGGGCGGGCCCATCGAGCTTGAGTTACCTGAGTCGGATAAATGGTACGACTATTCGCTTTCCGCCATTAGTGTAAAGAGGGGCCCCCAGGGCGTGGTGCAGTCGATCAGGGATATTACCCAGCGCAAAAAGGCAGAGCAGGCCCTGAAACAGTCAAGGGAGAGGCAGCAGTTACATTTAGATAATACGCCACTGGGGTATATTGAATTTGATAATAATTTTTGTGTGGTTGCATGGAATAGAGCTGCGGAAAGAATTTTTGGCTACAGTGAAAAGGAGGCGATGGGACAACACGCAAAATTAATTCTTACAGAGGAGGTATTGCCGCAGGTAGATGAGATATGGCGGGCCCTGCAAAGCAATATCGGGGGAACGCGAAGCACAAATCTTAATAAAACAAAGAATGGAAGTATTATCCATTGTGACTGGTACAACACGGTACTAACCAATGAGGCCGGCGAGGTGACAGGGGTTGCTTCCATGGTGATGGATATTACCTCCTCGGTTAATGCAGAACAGGCACTCATGGAAAGTGAGCGCTACAACCGTATGCTTTTTGAAGCATCTCCAGTGGGGCTGGCACTATGCAAGATGAATGGAGAGTTGGTGGATATAAATCTAGCGTATGCTGATATTCTGGGTCGCACTATCGAAGACACATTGCAATTATCTTATCTTGAGGTCACGCCAGAAAAGTACATGGCACAAGAAAAAGAACAGATTGATAGTCTCAACAAGACGGGCCACTATGGTCCCTACGAGAAGGAATATATACATAAAGACGGTCATCTGGTGCAGGTCAGACTCAGTGGAATGTTGCTGGAGCAAGAGGGCGAGACCTTTATCTGGTCCAGTGTCGAGAATATTTCTGAACAAAGAGTGGCAGAAGCACAGATAAAACAATCAGAAAAAGAACTACGTTCCATTATGGATAATATGCAGGATGTATTTTACCGTACTGACCGTGAAGGGCGGGTTATTCGGGTATCACCATCAGTGATAAAGTTATTAGGCTGTTCCCAGGAAGAGATGCTGGGGCAGTTTGTCGCTGACTTTTATGTTGATCCAGATGGGCGGGATAAATTTATTTCCGCACTGCAGGCGCATGGGGGGACGATCACTAATTATGAGGCCGATATCAAGACCAGGGATGGTTCTGTTGCGTGGGTATCAACCAATGCTCAGTATTACCCCCTGGATAATGGTGAGATTGGAGGCGTGGAAGGCATGATTCGTGATGTGACTGAACGAGTCAAGGCAGAGAAGGAACTGGAAAAACATCGTGAGCACCTGGAAGAACTGGTAGAAGAACGCACCGCCTTGTTACAACAGAAAAAGACAGAGTTGGAAGTGAGCAACAAAGAGCTGGAGTCCTTCAGTTATTCGGTTTCCCATGATTTAAGGGCGCCACTACGAGCGATCGATGGTTTCAGCCAGGCTCTAAATGAGGAGTTTAATGACAAACTGAACTCGACAGGGAAAGATTATTTACAGCGTGTACGCCGAGCCGCGCAACGCATGGGTGAACTGATTGATGATTTGTTGAAACTATCCCAGGTAAGCAGAAGTAAATTAAAACGGCAACCCGTTAATCTAAGTGATATTGCGCAAGAAGTGGTAACAGCCCTCAAGGAGACATATCCAGAACATCCGGTCGACTGTCATATTATGCCGGACCTGATAGTCAATGGTGATCCCGTGTTATTAAGAGTGATGCTGGACAACTTGCTGGCGAATGCATGGAAATATAGTGCTCAGGTGGATGTGCCTAAAATTGAATTTGGTATGGAAAACCAGGGGGATGAAAGTGTTTATTATGTCAAGGACAATGGCAGTGGTTTTGATATGAAATATGCAGCAAGGCTATTCGGGGCATTCCAGCGTTTTCATAACGCGGATGAATACGAAGGCTCAGGTATCGGTTTGGCGACAGTGCAGCGTATTATTCACAGGCACGATGGTCGCATATGGGCAGATGCCGAGCCGGGAAAAGGCGCTCGCTTTTATTTTGTGATTTCATGATTCTTGAATTTATATTCAAAAATATATGAATAGCAGCTGATTAAAATACACTGTCACCTCAGAGCATTATCCTATGTGCTCTCGAATTACAATATTATATCTTGCATGAACGGGAGTAGTTGGATCTATGCTCGGACTTAAACAGATATTTTTCCCCATCTTTATTCTGACCGTAGTTGTTGTTGCGCTCGCGGGCACCTCACTTTTTCTTTTTTATCAGGGACATATTCGACTGCAGCAAAAGGCGCTTATTGATATTGTGCAAAGCCAGGCCCGGTTGATCGAGTCTGTTGCCCGTTTTAATGCACAGTATAGCCAGAGTGACCATGTCGAGGGTGCCAGGGCAGCAACCCTGGCTCAGGTAAATGAATCAAATATATTTCATAAGGGCTGGGGTGAAAGTGGTGAATTCACCATCGCGGAAGTAAGTGGTGGAGAAATCCATTTCTTGAATCACTTACGCTCTCAGGGTAGTACCGAGTCACTGCTGGAAATCGTTATGGATTCCCCCAAGGCTGAGCCCATGCGGCGGGCATTGCAGCGTAAATCTGGAACATTGATAGGGATTGACTACCGGGGAGAAGAGGTCCTCGCCGCTTATGAGTGGCTGGAGGTGCTGGAAGTGGGGCTGGTCGCAAAGATTGACCTGAGTGAAGTCCACTCCTCTTTCCTGAAAGATGCGGCTCTCTTCTTATTAATCGCCTTGTTGTTGATGTTGGCAGGTTCTTTTATTTATTACATTCTTACCCGGGTTGTTTATCGTTCACTAGAGGAAAGTGAAGAGCGGATGCAGCTGTTGCTAGAGTCCTCCGGGGAAGCAATCTTCGGCGTAGATACGGAGATGCTCTGTACATTCGCTAATCCGATGTGTCTCAAGCTACTCGGCTATGGTTCTGTGAAAGAACTTCTGGGCAAAAACATGCATGAATTAATCCACCATCACCATGAGGGGGGAAGTATTTATACAGTGGAACAATGCAAGATTGCTGAGGTCTTTAAAACAAGTAAAGGCGCACATATTGATGATGAGGTTTTCTGGCATAAAGAGGGGCACTGTTTTCCTGTTGAGTATCACTCATACCCGATAATTGAAAATGGAGTCGTTACGGGCGTAGTTATTAATTTTAATGAAATTACCGCGCGTAAGGAAGCTGAAAAATCAAGGGAACTCATGGCGAAGCTTAGTCATATTTGTTTGCAGGCAAATCATGCTGATCTAATGATGGAGCAAGTGCTTGAACTCATTTTGAGTGAATTTAACTGTGACCGTGCCTGGCTGCTTTATCCCTGTGATCCCAATGCATCAGAATGGAACGTCCCGGTAGAGCGAACAAAAACAGGCTGGTCCGGTGCTTATGCTCAGGGAAAAGAAATAGCCATGGATGATACAGTTCAGGCGCTTATACGTAAAAACCTGGATGCTGATGGTGTATTGGTTTTTGATGCTAATGGTGGCTGGTCTGATGATGATTCGAATCTAAGAGAGACATTCTCGATCCGGTCGCAAATGACTATTGCATTGACTCCTAAATTTGGTCTGCCATGGATGTTGGGTATTCATCATTGCGAAAAGGATCATTGCTTTACAGCTCTGGAACAAGAGCTGTTTGGTAATGTTTCCAGGCGATTGACGGATACTCTCGATCTTCTTCTAAGTAATGACGACCTTGAAAAAAGTCAAGTAAGGCTTGCTGAAGCGCAACATATGACCCACATGGGTAATTGGGAACTGAATCTGATTAATGATCAATTATATTGGTCTGATGAAATCTTCCGTATATTTGAAGTTGAACAGGATAAGTTTGGTGCCTCATATGACGCCTTTCTTAACGCGATATATCCGGATGATCGTGATGCAGTTAATGCGGCATACACACAGTCACTTGAGGATAAATTGCCCTATGAGATTACTCATCGATTAAAAATGGAAGATGGGCGGGTGAAATATGTCAACGAACGCTGTAAGACGATTTACGATGAGTCAGGGCAGGCCATGCTCTCATCGGGAACGGTACAGGATATTACTGAACGTATTGAAAGGGAACAGGCGGTACAAAAAAGTGAAATAAAATTTAGTCAGATTTTTCATGGCTCAAATGATGCCATTATTATTCATGACCTGCAGGGCAATATTCTGGAGGTCAATGACAAGGCTGGAAAGTGTTTTAACTATTCGCCCGATGAAATGACGTTATTAACAGTATCTGCATTGTATCCACCAGAAGCATTGGATGCCAGTCGCCAGGCATTCGACACAATTCAACGCGAGGGGCAGGTTTTTTTTGAAACTTATTTCATGACTAAAACCGGGGTGATTTTCCCGGCAGAGGTCTCTTCTTCGATTGTGGAGGTCAACGGAGAACAATTTATCCAGGCTGTTGTTCGGGATATATCGGAGCGCAAGAAGGCTGAGGCTTTGTTGCGCAAGAGTGAAACGCTTTTAAGGGAGGCCCAGTCAATTGGGAAACTGGGTGGCTGGGAATGGGATGTCACCAATGATATCGTATCTTGGTCCGATGAAGTTCATAACATTTTTGGGGTTCCAAACGGAGAACTGAATTTTGAAATATTCATGCAGTGTGTGCATCCTGATGACAGGGCTATGGTAGGCGAACAACTGGATGCTGGCATGAAAGAAAAGGGTGTATTTGAATATGTGTTTCGAATTATTCATCCCGATGGTGAAATAAAGTATTTGCGTTCGCGGGCAGAAGTCCAGCTGGATGAAAATAATGAACCAGTCAGATTGGTCGGCGTTACACAGGACATAACAGAACAAAAAGCTGCCGAAGATGAGTTAGGGAAATACCGCCTGCATCTGGAGGAGCTGGTCGCTGCACGAACCCGTGATTTGGAAATTACCAATAAGGAGCTGGAATCATTTAGTTACTCAGTTTCCCATGATTTGCGTGCGCCTTTGCGTGCCATTGATGGATTTAGCCGTACTCTGTTGGAAGACTACCAGAGTAAACTGGATAAAATGGGCTGTGATTATCTGTTAAGGATTTGTGCTGCGGCTCAGCGTATGGATGATCTCATCGATGACATGTTGAGCCTGTCAAAAGTCACACGTCATGACTTGCAATTAAAGGTGACTAATATGAGTGATTTGGCAGCAGATATTATGGCGGAGTTGCAGGAGGCATTCCCTGACAGAACGGTTGAGAAAGTCATTGTGCCTGATGTAATGGCAAGGGGCGATTCGAAAATGCTTCGTATCGCTATGACCAACCTGCTGGGCAATGCCTGGAAATATACAGCGAGGAATGCAGATGCCAAAATTGAGTTTGGTCTTGAACTACGTGATGGAAGGCGTGTGTATTATGTTAAGGACAACGGGGTAGGCTTTGATATGGTGCACAGTGGCAAACTGTTCGGTGCCTTCCAGCGCCTGCATGGCCGTGATGAATTCGAAGGCACTGGTGTAGGTTTGGCAACGGTGCAGCGCATCATTCATCGCCATGGCGGCCGTATCTGGGCAGAGGCCGAGGAGGGAAAAGGGGCGTGTTTTTACTTTGTACTTGACCGTTCCCACGTTGAAGCGGATAACTAGATCCTTGCCCGCAACGCTGGTAACCTGTTGGATTGCGTACTATACTTGACAAGCGTGGTGTGGAATTGCTGTTTTCTAGGATAAGCAAGTCTTAAGAAGAGGACCTGTACATGACGGATGGCGTTATCTTGTTGGTTGAAGATAACCCTGATGACGAATTACTGACGCTTCGAGCATTTAATAAAAACAATATTGCCAATAGAGTTGACGTAGTCCGTGATGGGGTGGAGACGCTCGACTATCTGTTTTGTCAGGGCGCGCATGAAGGACGTGATGCTTCTGAGCAACCGGCACTGGTTCTTCTTGATCTTAAATTGCCAAAACTTGATGGTTTGCAAGTGCTTCGGCAGATGCGTGAAGATCCAAGAACTCAAACAATTCCTGTGGTCGTATTGACAACCTCCAATGAAGATGAGGACATCGTCAGTAGTTACCGTTTGGGTGCCAATAGCTACATACGCAAACCCGTTGATTTTACCCGTTTTATTGATGCTGTTGGTCAGCTGGGTGTTTACTGGTTGTTGTTAAACGAAGCCCCACCCAGTACAAGCCCTTAAGTCAAAACTAATGACTGAAGCTTCCAAACCATTGCGGGTGTTGATAGTCGAGGATGATGAAAATGATGCGCTTCTCATCGTCAGAGAGTTAAAGCGTGGAGGTTATGATCCTGACTACCAGGTGGTTGACACGTCTAGCCAAATTCTCAGTGTTCTGGATAAATCGCTCTGGGACATTATCATCACCGATCACAACCTTCCCGGACTCACTTCAATAGATATATTGAAGCTTGTCAAAGCCTCCAGTGTTGATACTCCCGTCATTATAGTATCGGGAAGTATTGGCGAGGATGTCGCGGTAGAGGCCATGAAGGCCGGTGCCCACGACTACATCATGAAAGGAAATCTTACTCGCCTGGTGCCAGCCATTGAGCGCGAACTACATGAAATGGAAATACGTAAAGCTCACCGTGAGGCTGAGGCTACCATTCATCGCATGGCGTACCACGATGCTCTCACCGGTCTGGCAAACAGGCATCAATTTGAGCTTCACCTGGGGCAGGCGCTCGACTCTGCACAGTTGCGTGGGCAAAGCCATGCACTGTTCTACCTGGATCTTGATCAGTTTAAAATTGTTAATGATACCTGTGGGCATATGGCGGGTGATGAGTTGCTTCGTCAGTTGGCAACGGTCATGAAAGACAGTTTGCGTGAGAGTGACATACTGGCCCGTCTGGGAGGGGATGAATTTGCCATCCTGCTGGAGAATTGCTCTCTGGAACACGCCAATAAGGTTGCTGAGCAGATGTTGAAGGCAATCAGGAGCTTTCGTTTTTCCTGGGAGGGAAAAGTTTTCCCCGTGGGTAGTAGCATTGGTTTGATACTTATTAACGAACAC
>DAOWII010000135.1 GCA_030640985.1 Chromatiales bacterium | reverse complement strand
TTTGCCTTGGCTACGGCAAGATAACCGGGGCTGTCATGAAATACCGTGTAATGATAGGGGTTCATATAGGCAAGGTCATACACGCCCTGTGCCAGACGCTGTTCGAAGGTGGGGATATCCTTCGCCGTCTTGAACTGCAGCTGGTAGCTGGTTTTTTTACTTAAGTACTCCAGGATGGGTGTCCATAATCTGGTGAGTTTACTGGCCGACTGTTGAGGCACAATGCCGAAACTTAAGGTGAGTGGTTCTTGCGCAGCAGCCTGGGCCGGGGTTAATGCCATGGCAAGGACAAGGAGAAACATACTAACGTTGTAGTTTTTCATTTCAGGTGCTCGCTGATAAATTTACAGCTGTGGTGATGGAATGGTAAGAAATTGCTGGAATGTGTCCCTATTTTCTCAGCTTGCGGATATGGGGGGTCATGGGTTCGGCTCACGTAAATTCCTTTTACTTTCAACAATGATTAGCGGGCAACTGTCGGCTCCGGGGCATTCAGGTACTCTGCGATCGCGCCAGAATCTGGCCGTACCACAGTGTCCTACATCAAATATAGTTCAAGATTGGTTCAGAGGCCTCCTTGTATAGCACTGGGTTGATCGGATCTAATGGTACGCCCCACCTTTCATTGTCGCCCGCAGCGCCGCTGAGGCTCCCGAAGTGGATGGCCTGATATTTGTGTAAACGGATAGGGAACTGGAGTCGGGTAACTTTGCCGAGGTGAATATTGCCACGGCGGATGAGCGTGATTTGTATGGCGTTGTACTGCAGGAGGCCTGCTTTCGGGCCGACTGGTTGTCGTGGCGAAAACATTGGCCCGAGGCGTTGCATAAAGGCGGGCCTCCTACATAATGCTTTGGAGTTACCATTAAAGAAAAGGCCCGCATTTGCGGGCCTTTTCTTGCTTTACTATTAAGTCTTACTAAGCTTTACGCTTTCTCTCGATCAGCTCATGAATCTTCGGTGCCAGGATCAATTCCATGGCGAAGCCCATTTTACCGCCGGGTACTACGATGGTGTTACGGCGTGACATGAATGAATCCGGGATCATGTTCTGCAGATACTGGAAATCCACACCTTCGGGATTGCGGAAGCGAATCACGATGAAGCTCTCATCAGGCGTTGGGATATCACGAGCAATGAATGGGTTGGAAGTATCTACCGTCGGTACACGCTGGAAGTTGATATCCGTCTGCGAGAATTGTGGTGTGATGTAATGTACGTAGTCATCCATGCGACGCAGAATAGTATCGACAATCGCTTCGGCAGAATAACCACGCTGGTCATTGTCACGGAAAATTTTCTGGATCCACTCCAGATTTACGATGGGTACTACGCCAACCAGTAGGTCGACAAAGTTGGCGACATTGACGTCGCCATCCACGGCACCGCCGTGCAGGCCTTCGTAGAACAGCACATCGGTCTCTCCGTTGACATCTTCCCAGGGGGTGAACTCACCGGGATTGTAGCTGGTGCCACCCAGTCGGGCGTTATGCTCGACGGCTTCCTCTTCGCTATGGATGTAGTAACGGCGCTTACATGCACCTTTGTCGCCATAGGCCTTGAAGGTATCAGCCAGAATATCGAAGTGATTGGCTTCCGGGCCGAAGTGGCTCAGGTTTTTGCCTTCTGCCTGGAATTTGGCGATAGCCTCTTTCATGGCGGCACGGTCATAGCGGTGATAGCTATCACCTTCGATGACCAATGGGTTAATCTTTTCACGATAAAAGATGTGTTCAAAGGCATTCTTGACAGTGGTGGTGCCGGCACCGGAAGAACCGGTGACTGCGATTACGGGATGCTTCTCGGACATAGGTGCGCTCCTTGTTAGAAGCAAAGGGCTTCTGATTCAGGGTTAATAATCAAAGGGTTATAAATTTTGAACCGGCTATTTTATATGAAACTCGGGCTCCGCGTCTTGTAAAAACCGCGTTGAATGCGTATTTGAGGAAAGTTTATTTATAACCCATTGATTTTATTGTTGTTATCTTCAGGGCAGATGGTTCTGAGGTGTTGCCATTGAACCGGGTCAAGGGCGCTTTTGCCTGTATTAATGTAGGAAGCGGCGACTTTTACTCGATCTTCGGTCATGGGGTGGGTGGAGAGGATAGCCAGGGATTCCGGCAACTCCTCCTTTGCTTTTTGTAGTCTCTGGAAAAAGTGTTTAAGTCCCGTGGTGGTGAGTTCTGCCTGCTGAAGTAACTGCAGCCCGATACGGTCGGCCTCCTTTTCAGCATCACGACTGTAGGACAAGGTGAGCAGGGTCGAGCCCATCTCCCCGGCAGCTGACATCAGCGCCGAGGCATCACCGAATAATGCGCTGAATACCAGACTAAAACCCACTGCGCGGATGAGACCCTCGGTGGGATGCTGTTTGATGACATGCGCCATTTCATGGGCCAGTACGCCGGCCACTTCATCAGGGCTTTCACTAAATGTAAGCAGACCACGGAAAATTACGATATTGCCACCCGGAGTAGCAAAGGCGTTGGTTTCAGTGTTGTCTATCACCTGAATATTGAGTGGGTAGGGCAGAGCCACCTGGGCTCGTAATGGTGCTACCAATGCCTCCAGCGCCTTATCACCTTCCGGGCTGGAGCAGGCAGGACTTTCTGCCATAAAACCCTCGACGATGCTCTCCCCCAGCGTTCGTTCCCATTCATGGGGTACGATCTTTGCCAGTGGCCCCGCCAGTTTGGGTATCCCGTATAGCAGGGCTGGAACGATGATGGCCAGTACCAACATCCAGAAAATAACTTGCTGGCCCATGGGCGTTTTGGCCAGATGGCGACGATGCAGGTGGGGTGCTACCTTGAGCAGACTTTCGAGAATAGTATGCTCATCAAGGGTGAGGCGGGCATCTTCCCCGGTTTGTTGCAAGCGAATCGGTTGCCCGGGGTAAACCTCTTCACTGAGTTGCAACGATTTCAGTGGCCAGCTAGCCAGTAGTTGATTGCTATCAGCATGGCTGATTGAGAGGGCATTGGAGCTCAGCATCACCCGTACCGGATGGCGCTGAGCTGTTACGCCATCGGAATAATAACCGCGATAGTTCATGTCATAGACTTGTTCAGAGATTTTCTAGATGCCACCCAAATCCAGGGCTTCTACCAGACCTTCGCCAGTGGTGGGGGCCTCCTGTTTGCTTTGTTCAATGGCTTGCAGGTCAATGGCTCCTTGCAGGGAATAGTGCTCGCAGAAAAAGTTGACTGTGCGGATGATAACCCAGGGAAAGGCCAGGCCCAGGGTAAAGATAATCAACAACATATTAATGAACATGAGTCCAAACCACTGGCCGCCAGTATAATCCGAGGAAAACTTCTGGTTTTGAATCGTGGTGTGTTCGGCGACATAGCGGGCCTCTTTGGCCATGTACCAGGCCCAGTAAATGCCCAGAGTTAAAATGCCAAGAGGAATGGCGATAAGAAAAGGAATAAACATATCCCGCCCCTTGCCATTGAAACGTAAACATTCACCGCCAAACCAAGTGTTATTAAGTGAATAATGGGCCAGATGCATACGCATAAAGGGAGTATACAAGCCTAATGTCAACATGGTGATAAGCAAATAGCCGAGAAAAAACATGCCGTATTCAAAGGGCGAGCCACTTTGACCAAAGCGAATGCCTCGCCACTGGCTGCGACTTAGTTTGTAGTGTCGGGCACTGTAAATGGCCACACCGACGAACCAGTAAAAACTTAAGCCTAATAGCATGGATGTAAAACCAAGCAGCATGGGTTGCGCTTGCAATACAGGAGTGAGTAATGAGTAGAGAGCAATAATCACAGCAAAAAGTAGCAGGGCCTTGAGGAAGCCGAAAAACAGCTCTTTGCCGGTGCCGGTATATTCCAGCCGTTCCTCATTAATGCTGGTCTGACTCCAAAGGTAACGGCGTATGCGGGTTTTACCCCAAAATTTGTATATGCCGAGAGTGAGAATGGTGAGGGCCAGATTTATCAGCATAATGACAAAAAGCTGTCCACCCTGACCGTGCTGGCTGAGAGAGAGGGATACAGTGTTGCTGCTATTTTCTTCCATTGCCAATTCCTTTTACAGCATAAAAATAAGGGTGTGTGGCGTGTCAGGCCATGGCTCAAAAGCATGCACCCCCCATTGGCATCCAGCCTACCTAAATTCACATAATAACGGAAGGGTTACCGATCTCCCGGTATCAGGTCGGGTTGAGTTTAATTTTGCTCTCTCGTTATTGCCCGATGGCCAATATCGGTGCGGAAATAAACACCATCCCAGTGAATGGCTTTTACACCTTGATAGGCCTGTTGCTGGGCATCGGCCACGGTGTTACCCAGGGCGGTAACGCAGAGGACCCGGCCACCGGCGGTGACGATGTCATCCCCCTTGTTTGCGGTGCCTGCATGGAATACTTTGCAATCAGCGTTGTCGACAGCACCCAGACCTGAAACGACATCACCCTTGGCATAATCGCCGGGGTAACCCGCCGCCGCCAGCACAACACCCAGGGCCGGGCGTGGATCCCATTCCGCCGTGATTTGATCCAGTTTTTCATCCAGGGCCGCATTGCACAGGGCCACCAGATCAGATTTCAGCCGCATCATGATGGGCTGGGTTTCCGGGTCGCCAAATCGGCAATTGAATTCCAGTACCTTGGGGGTACCATCCGGGGCAACCATGATACCCGCATAGAGAAAACCGGTATAGGGATGACCTTCGGCGGCCATACCCTTGATAGTAGGCTCGATGACTTCTGCCATAATGCGTTGATGGATTTCAGGGGTGACCACTGGAGCCGGGGAGTAGGCGCCCATGCCGCCAGTGTTGGGGCCGGTGTCACCATTATGGGCCGCTTTGTGATCCTGTGACGAGGCCATGGGCAGGATGTGCTCCCCATCGGCCATGACGATAAAGCTGGCTTCTTCCCCTTGTAAAAATTCTTCCACAACCACCCGGTGACCCGCATCGCCGAAGGCATTGCCTGCCAGCATGTCTTTGATTGCGGCAATGGCCTCTGCTTCTGTTTGCGCCAGGATTACGCCCTTACCCGCTGCCAGACCATCGGCCTTGACTACGATAGGTGCGCCCTGTTGCTGAACATAGGCAATGGCTCCATCGACTTCAGTGAAGTTACCGTAGGCGGCAGTGGGGATGTTGTGTCTAGCCAGAAAGTCCTTGCTGAAGGCCTTGGAGCCTTCTAATTGTGCGGCCCCTTTGCTGGGGCCGAAACAACGCAATCCAGCTGCACTGAAGGCATCTACCACCCCCATGACCAGAGGCACCTCGGGGCCGACAATGGTCAGGCCAATGTGATTGTCTTTTGCAAAATTGATCAGGGCATCGATGTCTTCCACATGGATGGCTACATTTTCCAACCTGGATTCACGGGCGGTCCCCGCATTGCCTGGTGCAACAAAAACCTTTTCCACTTGTGGTGACTGGGCGGTTTTCCACGCAAGGGCGTGTTCACGTCCACCGCCACCGATGATTAATATATTCATGATTGTCTTTGTCTGTGATTAATGTCTGAAATGGCGCATACCGGTAAACACCATGGCCATGCCGTGTTCGTCGGCGGCGGCAATGACTTCTTCATCTCGCATGGAACCACCGGGCTGGATCACTGCAGTGATACCCGCTTCGGCAGCGGCGTCGAGGCCGTCGCGGAAGGGGAAGAAAGCATCGGAGGCCATCACGGAGCCTTTCACTTCAAGTCCCTCATCGGCAGCTTTGATTCCTGCAATTTTAGCACTGTAGACACGACTCATCTGACCGGCACCCACGCCGATGGTCATACCACCCTTTATATAAACAATGGCATTGGATTTGACGAACTTGCCTACCTTCCAGGCAAACATCAGATCGTTTAATTCCTGCTCACTGGGCTGGCGTTTGCTAACGACTTTCAGCTCCGATTGTTCAACCATGCCGTGGTCACGATCCTGCACCAGCAGACCGCCGGTGACACGTTTGTAGTCCAGTGCCGGGGCGAGGATGCTGGGCCATTGGCCACAAGCCAGTAAACGAACATTCTTTTTTTCAGCCACTACGGCGATGGCGCCTTCACTGACCTCCGGGGCGATGATTACTTCAACAAATTGACGCTCCACAATAGCCCGGGCTGTTTCAGCATCCAGGATTTGATTGAAGGCGATAATGCCACCGAAGGCTGAGGTAGGGTCAGTTTTGTAAGCGCGGTCATAAGCCTCTAACAAAGTACTTCCCACGGCAACACCACAGGGGTTGGCATGTTTAACAATCACACAGGCAGGGCCTTCATTGAATTGTTTCACGCACTCCAGTGCTGCATCGGTGTCGGCGATATTGTTATAGGAAAGTTCCTTTCCCTGTAATTGGCGTGCAGTACTGATGCTGCCCGTCTCCGGAGTTTTCTCCACAAAGAAGGCGGCTTTCTGGTGAGGGTTTTCACCGTAGCGCATCTCCTGGGTTTTATGGAACTGGGCATTAAAGGTACGCGGAAAATCGCTCTTGCTACCATCACTCTGGATGCGTCCCAGATAATTGGCAATGGCGCCGTCGTAGCCAGCGGTATGTTCATAGGTTTTGACAGCCAGTGAAAAGCGTGTGGCATCACTGACGGCACCATCGCTGGATTTCATTTCTGCAAGTACGGTATCGTAGTCTGCAGCATCGACTACTACGGTTACAGAAGCATTATTTTTGGCTGCGGCGCGTAGCATAGTCGGGCCACCGATATCGATATTTTCAATAGCGGTAGGTAGATCACAGTCGGGACGGGCCACGGTCTGTTCAAAGGGGTAGAGATTCACCACCACCATGTCGATGGGCGGAATGTTATGTTCGGCCATGATTGCATCGTCGGTGCCACGGCGACCTAATACACCGCCATGTACTTTGGGGTGCAAAGTTTTTACCCGGCCATCCATCATTTCCGGAAAGCCCGTGTAGTCCGAAACTTCGATAACCTTGAGTCCTTCTTCTGATAACAGTTTTGCGGTGCCACCGGTAGAGAGGATTTCTACACCCAGGGCATCGAGTTGTTGGGCAAATGCCACAATGCCGGTTTTATCAGAGACACTAATCAGGGCGCGTTGAATCTTGGACATGTTGGGATCCTAAATATATTAAAGCAGGGTGAAAGTAATCGAGGTTTAGAGCGGTCAGTAACAGTTGCTAATAGACGCTTGTAAGCGATGTAGTTACTATGTGCTATTTACTAAAAGTTAATCATCCAGTCCGTATAATTTGAGTTTTTTGCGCAGGGTGCCACGGTTAATACCCAGAATTTCGGCAGAGCGACTTTGATTGCCTCCGGCATGATCAAGCACTGTTTCAAACAGAGGGCGTTCCACTTCACTGAGTAATAGTTGGTAAAGTTCAGTGGGTGGGTGACCGTTCAGATCAGCAAAATATTTTTGTAGTGCAGTACGTACTTGTCCATTCAGGGAAATCGAACTGTTATCTATGGTGGCTTTACTCATGCTGCCATTTCCTCTCCATGTAAAATTTGTTCAAAGAATTCTTTAACCATTTCCAGTTGTTGTTCTGTTCCTTCTACTCGGTTAACGGCCTGACGGAAGGCGGCACCGTTGCGTTGGCCTTTGCTATACCACGAGATATGTTTGCGAGCCATTCGAACCCCGGTGTATTCGCCGTAGAAAGCATATAAATTATTGAGGTGACCAAGTAGAATCTCCCGGACTTCTACCGTGCCAGGCTCGGCCAGTTTTTCGCCGGTTTGCAGATAGTGAGCAATCTCTCGGAAAATCCACGGGCGCCCCTGAGCGGCGCGGCCAATCATTATGCCGTCCACTCCGGTGTTGTCCAATACCTGTTTGGCTTTTTCCGGACTGGTGATATCTCCATTGGCAATAACAGGAATATTGATGGCTTGTTTAATCGCACGGATAGTGTCGTATTCCGCATCTCCCTTATAACCACATGCACGGGTACGACCGTGAACGGCCAGTGCCTGGATACCTGCCTGTTCGGCAATGCGGGCAATGTTTACTCCGTTGCGGTTGGCTGTGTCCCAGCCGGTGCGGATCTTCAGGGTAACCGGAATATCAACGGCTGTGATTACCGCGTCCAGAATTTGTCCGACCAGGTTTTCGTTTTGCAACAGGGCGGAGCCGGCAGCCACATTGCATACTTTTTTTGCCGGGCAACCCATATTGATGTCGATGATCTGGGCGCCGTTGTCCATGTTATAGCGAGCAGCCTCGGCCATCATTTTGGGGTCGGCCCCCATGATCTGCACTGAACGTGGCTCGATCTCCCCTGCATGGTCGGCACGACGTTTGGTTTTTTCGCTGCCCCACAGCAGTGAATTACAGGAGACCATTTCAGAAACGGCCATGCCTGCACCTAAATTCTTGCACAGTTGGCGGAAAGGGCGATCGGTAACCCCCGCCATAGGGGCGAGTATCAGGTTGTTACTTAGCTGATAGGGACCAATGCGCATGACTATTTTTGTTCACTACGGCCAAAAGGAAGAGGGATGATACCCTACTCGGCATTGGTTAAAAAGTAGGCAATGATAGATTTGTTAAAGAAAGTTGAATTCGAAGCTGACAGCCTCTAAACCTGGGTCTGAAACCTCAAGTAGTAGCGCGGTTTCCCCCCCGGCAGCAATGCCTTGTTTCAGGGGTTGCTCGGTGTTGAGGTACTCATGTGGCCAGAAACGGCGCTGTGCCACCACTTTGCCCTCCATGTTTTTCAATATCAACTCCACCTCAGGGTAGGGTTGGCTGAAATCAGCATGGTTAACAAAGCTGGCGCTGATTAGCAGGGCATTTTCATGGCCGGGATGGAAGCGCACATCCCTCTCAAGCAATTCGAATGCAGTTGGTTCCCGGTGTGGAGTGAGTGAGCACTCAGCAACTTCACACATGAGTTCAAGCCAGGGGGTGAGCTCAGGGTTGCGAGCCAGAGTATCCCGCTGATGATAGACATATTGGCTGGCCGCCAGGGTGGATAGTAGCAGGATAAGCATCATGCCTAGCAGTGTTGCCAGTAGGCTGCGCCGGGGTCGTTTTTCCTGATCCACCAGGAAATAGGGCATGTTCTCATCTGCTGGTTCGGTTTCGGTCGTTTCGGCCTGCTCGGTCTCAGTTTCGGCTTCAGTGGGGGGCTCATCAGTCGGGCTCATCTCCGTGTCTTCCCCGTCGTCGGGGTCGTCGTGAGATATGACAAGCTCGTCATCACCACTGATATCTTCTAATAACTCCATGCCCATGGTCGCCTGGTTTTCATCCGTCAGAGTCGTGTCTGTCTCAATTGAGGCATCTTCAGTAGCTGCTGCCTGGGAGGCGGGGTCGTCCGAAGAGTCCCCGTTCATTTCATTGCCTGCTCCTTCGTCGCTAAATAAAAGGGCCGCATCAGGCAGTGGTTCCGATGGAATGGATGTATCAGCCAGCACCTCGACGGGTGCTATCTCCATGGAGGCTGGTTGCAGGTTATCAAAAAGTGAGGCCTGGTTTGACTCCTCGGCTTCTTCTTCCGCATCGGGTTCAACCGAAGGAGGGGGGTCTTGTGTCTGCTCTTCAGTTACCCATTCGATTGGGTCAGACTGTTGTGCCTCAACGGGGACAGGCAAGAAGGATGACTCCAGGGAGGGTTGCTCTATTGCTTCCGGTGTTTCCAGCGATTCGGTTTTCATGGATTTAACTGCATCGAATACCGTCATACATTTTCCACAGCACACTTGACCATGGGCCGCATTCAGTTGTTCGGCACTTAGGCGAAAGGTGGTATGACAGTTTGGACACTGGGTATACATGTGTTTATGGATTCATTAAGCCCTTCAGGCTATCGAGTAGCAAAGTTGGTAGTTTATCGTTTCTGGGTGAAACCTGCACCGCTGATATTTTTGCATGACTATTGGAACTCAATGAATGCAACGCAATGAATAGTTTAGTGGAATAGTATCTCTTTGATGAGCGAAAAGAACCTATGCTCATCAGGAAGTATTATTTTGTGTGTGTGCTATACCTTGGATATGTGGTTTTTTTGGTTTTCACTGCCTGGCCTGGTCAGGTTTAGTGGGGGTTGGCTCGTTCATCGGTTAAAGAATTTATTCCAGATTGCCGATAACGACAACAGGCACATATTGTATTGATTACGCCCCTTTAAATAGCGGCAATAGAGGAGTTTGTTCTGATGGGTAATATGACAATTATTCAAAAATTCAGATTGATCGTGGGTGTATTTGCCCTGGTTGTTTTGGCCGAAATGGCGATGGACTT
>DAOWII010000062.1 GCA_030640985.1 Chromatiales bacterium | reverse complement strand
CATATCGTGTGCACTTTGGCCAAGCAAGGAATATTCTGTGTGGCCAATCAGCTCACAGGCCGCCTTATTCACCTGACGGATAATACCCTCATTGTCGACCACTATGGCGGCATCCGGTATGGCATCGTAGCTGCTTGCCCCCTGGGCCATTGCCAGAAAGGGTTCCCGCAAGGGTGTTCGAACAACAGCGATAAATATCAGGAAAAATGAAAACAGTTTGAATACATGCCCAACAATATTGAACAGACCGAAGAGAGTATTATAAAAGGTAAATGCCAGTTCAGCGCACATGGTCAACAGAATCGACAGCGCCATAAGTTGAAAAATTCCTGCTTCCAGCCGGGCACGCCTGTTCCAAAGGTAATAGAGCGCCAAGATCAGCAGACTGATAATTAAGTATTCACTGTAGACCTTGAATGGCGTGAGTCCCTGACCTTCAATAAAGGCAGCAGGGGAATTTCCCGAGAAGACCCACAGACACAGACCACTAATAATTAATCCAAAGAGTGCGAAACTCAATACCCGGTTAAGGTGTCGATTAAGAAACAAGGGGGCGGACAATAACAACAGGGCTTCGCAATAGCGCGCTACGATCCAGAGCTGGGCAGTTAGGTCAGAACTACTAGTATCAGGCTGAAAGATACCCATACCCGTATAACTAAGGGCGTGCAGTAAATCCAGTGCTGCCACCCAGAAATAACCACAGCCCAGGAACATCAGGTAGTTGTTTCGTATCAGGGGATACATCTGCCAGGCCACGATGCTCATGGTGATGGCAACGATAATGGCAAAGAATTCTGCCAAGGTGTGGAACAATAAGAAATTATACTGACTGATAACGACTAGCAAGGCAGCCAGGGCTATTGGTATCGACAGTAGTCTGAAGCGGCCGCCTAAATCACGCCGCAAGGCGGCTGAATCCAGTAACTGATTTATGTCCATACGCCTTCCTTTATTACCCTTACTCATGCAGAGGGGAAAAACCAGGCCCCTCTGGATTGTCCATCTTGTTATCTACAGGCAGAACACTTCAAACTGAACAAAACCAGAGTTGGCTTAAAATCCAGCAGTACCGTAAAGATGTATTTTCTCACAAGTCTAGCAGAGAAATTAGCGTAACAGGCGATCAAAGCTTGAGTCTAATAGAATGGGGGGTTGTCCCTGATGAAGGGGCTTGTTTTATGCCCCTCCCCGGAGGGGGCTTGTCCTGCTGGATAAATCCTTGGAAAGGACAAACTTACTTGATCGTAACCCTGGCAAAGCGCCGCTTACCCACCTGAAATACATGTGTATTACCTGTGGTAATTTCCAATTTGCTGTCTTCTACCCGCTCGCCGTCGATCCGTACCGCCCCCTGCTTGAGCATACGCAGGGCATCCGAGGTGCTGGGTGTGAGTTCAGCCTGCTTTAACAAATTCGCAATGGCCAATCCCTGACCTTTTGCCTCGAGTTCAATTTCTGGCATCTCATCGGGCATGGCGCCCTTCTGGAAACGCTGGATGAAGTTCTGCTGCGCCTGATCCGCGGCGGCCTGGTCATGAAAACGTGCCACCAACTCTTTGGCCAGTTCGAATTTTACATCGCGGGGATTCATCCCCTCGTTAATGGCCTGTTTCCATTTTTCGATATCAGCCATGCTGCGGAAGCTGAGCAATTCGAAATAGCGCCACATCAAATCATCGGAGATGGACATCAACTTGCCAAACTGCTCGTCCGGGGCCTCGTTGATGCCGATATAGTTGTTCAGGGACTTGGACATTTTCTGAACCCCGTCCAAGCCTTCCAGAATGGGCATGGTCATCACCACCTGAGGCTTTTGGCCATAGACTTCCTGTAGTTGACGCCCCACCAGCAGGTTAAATTTCTGATCGGTACCGCCCAGCTCTACATCGGCCTTCATGGCCACCGAGTCATAGCCCTGGATCAGAGGGTAGAGAAATTCATGCACAGCGATGGGCTGACCACCACTATAGCGCTTGCTGAAATCATCACGTTCCAGCATACGTGCCACCGTATGTTTGGCGGCCAATTGAATCAAATCCGCCGAACTCATCTCGTTCATCCAGCTGGAATTGAACATCACCAGAGTCTTTTCCGGCTCGAGGATCTTGAAGATCTGTTGCTCGTAGGTACGGGCATTCTCGATCACATCATCCCGGCTCAGGGGAGGACGGGTCGCACTCTTGCCAGTAGGATCACCAATCATGGCGGTGAAATCACCGATCAGGAAGAGCACCTCATGACCCAGATCCTGAAACTGGCGCAATTTATTGATTAATACCGTATGGCCCAGATGCAGATCCGGGGCAGTGGGGTCAAAACCTGCCTTGATTCGTAAAGGCCGCCCTTCCTTGAGCTTGGCGATCAACTCTTCCTCGCGCAGCACCTCGTCGGCACCCCGATTGATCAATTCAAGCGATTGTGTGATATCAGCCATGTAACTCTCCAAAAATCGAGGGCGTAGCTTACCACATCAATAGGACACACGGAGCTACCAAGATGCCACTTAACCCGCTATACTCGGGGGATTATGAAAGAAAATCACTATAATATTTCGTGGATTACCGCACACTTTTAAACAAAGACTATAAGTCTATAGAAACGTCACCGCGCCCCAGGCGTCGTGTGCATCTGCACGCCTTCGCCCTAATCACCGGCACACTGAGTGTTTTTGCCCTGTTAAGTCCCAGTGACAATGCGGAAGCGACACGGAATTCATCACTGGATGAAAAACAGGCTTTAAGCCAGACCACGTCCCGTGACACGACGGCACTTCCCATCCCCTCAGCCAGTAACGAACACGAAACACCGCAACAAACGGTAGCCCCAACGATAAGGAACTGGGAGACAGTCACTATCAAAAGTGGTGATACCCTGTCGGCAATCTTTGCCAAACAGGAAATCTACCCCTGGGAGCTGCGGGCAGTTCTTGATGCCGGCAAACTGGCAAAAAAACTGAAACAAATCATGCCGGGACAGACCCTGGCCTTTGATATTCATAATGGTCGATTACAGGCACTGGATTACCGGCTCAATAAGACGGATACCCTGCAATTTCGGCCCAAGGATGAGGGCTTTGAGATCTCGCTGCAGAAACGCAGTATTGAAAAACGCATTAGCCATGCCTCCGGCAGTATAGAAAGCTCCCTTTTCCTCAGCGCACAACAGGCGGGCTTGCCGGACAAACTCATTATGGAACTGGTCGGTATCTTCGGATGGGATATCGACTTCGCCCTGGATATCCGCAAGGGAGACCGCTTTAGTGTGCTCTACGAAGAACACTACCTGGACGGTGAGAAGCTGAACAATGGTCCTATTGTCGCCGCCGAGTTCGCCAATAATGGTAAAACCTACCAGGCCATTCGCTTTGAAGATCCCAAGGGGAATACCAGTTACTACACACCGGAGGGGCTCTCCATGCGTAAGGCCTTTCTGCGCAGCCCGGTGGACTTTCGTCGCATCAGTTCCCGTTTCCAGCGAGAACGGAATCACCCGGTATTAGGGAAAAAGCGTCCTCACCGGGGTGTCGATTATGCCGCCTCCACAGGTACCCCCATTAAGGCTGCCGGTGATGGCAAAATTACCTTTCGCGGCAAAAAAGGCGGCTATGGCAGGACAATCATCCTGCAGCATGGCGGCAAATACACCACTTTGTATGCCCATATGTCCAACTACCGCCGGGGCCTTAGAAACGGCAGCCGGGTCAAACAGGGGCAAACCATTGGCTATGTAGGGAAATCCGGCCTGGCAACGGGTCCACACCTGCATTACGAATTTAGAGTTAACGGGATACACCGTAATCCTCTGACGGTAAAACTACCCTCCGCAGCGCCCATCAACGTCATCTATCAAACTGCTTTCGCTTATCAGGCCGATGTGGCTCTGGCCCAACTGGATCTGATAAAGAGAACACAACTGGCTCTGAATTCTCTTTAGGCCAAGCCCGTAATAAAGGGGAATATGATGCTCCTGAAACACTGCCTCTTTACCCATGCCTGAATATTTTATTGGCCTGATGTCTGGAACCAGCATGGACGCCATTGATGCTGCGCTGGTCGACTTCGACTTCCAACCTCCCCGGCTGATTGCCACACAACAACTTGAAATCCCCGCTGAAGTACGCGAATCCCTGGAGCTCGTCATCCGTAACGGAGATATAACGCTCGAACAACTGGGACAACTTGATCATCAACTGGGGCAACTGTTTAGCCAAACGGTACAGCAATTACTATTGCAGACCAAGATCGAGGCTGCACAAATAAAGGCCATTGGCAGTCATGGTCAGACCATCTTTCACCAGCCACAAGGCCCTCATCCTTTCTCCATGCAAATAGGGGATGCCAACCTGATTGCCGAGCAAACCGGGATTACTACCGTTGCCGACTTTCGCCGCAGGGATATGGCAGCGGGAGGGCAAGGCGCTCCCCTTGTACCGGCCTTCCATGAGACCCTGTTTCGAACAGAGGATATTGACCGTGTGGTGCTGAATATCGGCGGTATCGCCAATATCAGCATATTGCCCTCGAACAACAACACTCCGGTGAGCGGGTTTGATACCGGCCCCGGCAATACCTTGATGGATGGCTGGATACGACAGCACCAGAACATACCAATGGACAAGGATGGCAAGTGGGCCGCCAGCGGAACGATCAATGAAGAACTGCTAAGCCAGGTATTGGCTGATCCCTACTTTTCCTTACCTGCCCCTAAAAGTACGGGACGGGAATATTTCAATCTTGCATGGCTGAATCAGTACCTGTCAGGAACCATTCGCCCGGAAGACGTGCAGGCCACCTTATGTGAACTAAGTGCCGTCAGCATTGCCCAGGCGATTCAGTCCCAGGTCGCCACCATGGAAGTACTGGTGTGTGGAGGCGGGAGCAATAACCCGGTACTCATGTCACGGCTGCAATACCACTTGGGTAAGTGCTCACTTACTACTACTGATAGTCACGGCGTACCTCCTCAGTGGGTAGAAGCCATGGCCTTTGCCTGGCTGGCAAAACAAACCTGTGAAGGAAATTCAGGGAACCTGCCGGCCGTTACCGGCGCAAGTCATCCAGTGATATTGGGCGGGATATATAGTAGTAGCTCAAAGTAGCAAGTCAGAAGTGAAGGCCGAGAGGATCTTCCCGGCCTTCACTTCTGACTCGGGACTTTTTCCAACGGATGACCACTCAATGCTGACGGATTTCGTGGCCTTCCGTTGGATGACCACTCAGTGCTGACGGACTTCGTGGCCTTCCGTTGGATGACCACTCAATGCTGACGGATTTCGT
>DAOWII010000140.1 GCA_030640985.1 Chromatiales bacterium | reverse complement strand
TATCTCAAACATGAAACAGATGTGTGGCTGGAAACGACTACGCTATTAATTCCGGGCATGAATGACTCCGATGAGGAACTCGCCGAGATGACCCGTTGGGTTGTGAATGAATTGGGGCCTGATGTACCGATGCATTTCTCGGCCTTCCATCCCGAGTGGAAAATGCTTGATCGTCCATCCACACCGCCTGAAACCCTGACAAGGGCAAGACAAATCGCCCTGGAAAATGGCGTGCATTACGCCTATACCGGCAATGTGCATGACAAGAAAGGGGAGAGCACCTATTGCCATCAGTGTGGTCAACGTCTGATCGGCCGCGACGGGTATGTGCTAAGTGACTGGAATCTCACGGCTGATGGTTGTTGTAATAAGTGCAATGCCAGCTGTGCCGGTGTCTTTGAAGCTTCTGCTGGCGACTGGGGAGCTAGACGTCAACCGATACGGCTGCATGACTACGCCTCAAAGTGAGGCTTTCATGCTAGAATATCTAGTTTAAAGAAGTGCGTGTGTACAGCACTTTAATCTTATCTTTCTACTTATAAAACCATCAGTCATATGACACAAATTAAATCACGCATTGGTATTGTCACCGTTTCTGATCGCGCCAGTCGTGGTGAATATGAAGACCTGGGCGGGCCGGCAATTCAGGCGCAATTGACGGAAATTCTGAGCAATGAATGGGAGGCTGTCCCCCGACTGGTGCCCGATGAACAGGTGCAAGTAGAAGCAATTTTGAAAGAGTTATGTGATGTAGAGAACTGCTGCCTTGTGGTGACCACTGGCGGTACCGGCCCTGCACCCCGTGATATCACACCGGAGGCAACGGCGGCAGTATGCGACAAGCTGCTGGATGGTTTTGGCGAGCAGATGCGGGCTGTCTCTCTCAAGTTCGTGCCGACGGCCATTCTGTCGCGACAAATTGCAGGGGTCCGTGGCAAAAGCCTGATCATCAATCTGCCGGGTAAACCTTCAGCCATCGCTGATTGTCTTCAGGCTGTTTTCCCTGCGGTCCCTTATTGCATTGATCTGATTGAGGGGCCATATCTACAGACGAATCCTGCTGTGCTTGAGGCCTTCAGGCCCAAACATGCAAAGAAACCTGAAGGGATTGTATGACATTGGTCACTATTGACGAGGCCATTAGTGAGTTGTGTACCGTACGGGATTTTATCCGCTGGGGCATGAGCCGTTTTAACCAGGCTGAGTTGTATTTTGGCCATGGTACGGATAATGCCCTCGATGAGGCCGCCTATCTGGTGCTACATGCACTGCATCTACCTCCACAACTACCGGAAGCCTGCCTGGACACACGCTTGACGAAAACTGAGCGACAGAGTGTTGTTGACCTCCTGATGCGGAGGGTCAATGAACGAAAGCCCGCCCCTTACCTCACCTGCGAGGCATGGTTTATGGGCCTGGCCTTTTATGTGGATGAGCGTGTGCTAATTCCACGCTCGCCTGTCGCCGAGTTAATTGAAACGGGTTTTGAGCCATGGATTAAAAGTGATCGCGTCACACGGATACTGGATTTGTGTACTGGCAGTGGCTGTATTGCCATTGCCTGCGCTAATGTTTTCCCGGATGCACAACTAGATGCAGTGGATATCTCATCTGATGTGCTTGAGGTGACGGATAAGAATATTGAGCGGTATGGGCTGGCAGATCGGGTTCACTCTATACAGTCAGATTTATTTGCTGCGTTACAGGACCGAAAATACGATGTCATTGTCAGTAACCCTCCTTATGTGGATGCTGAAGATATGGCGGCATTGCCTGCTGAGTATCATCATGAACCAGAGTTGGCGTTGGCGGCAGGGGAGGATGGTCTCGATCTGGCGCTGATCATGCTGCGTGATGCAGCGGCACACCTGAACCCGGGAGGTATTCTAATTCTGGAGGTTGGTAACAGCGAGGTGGCTCTCGCTGAAAGCTTACCTGAAGTCCCCTTTGTCTGGTTAGACTTTGAACGAGGTGGGCATGGGGTTTTGCTACTAACAGCTGAGCAGCTCAGTGAATGTCATGGGCAATTTGTAGCAATATGTCGGGGGCGTATTCCGGAGCGAAAAGCGGTATGATAGCGTTTGAATATGATTTGTGAGCTGTGTAGTAATTGGTGATACATTAATAAGGTTATGTAACTATATGAAAAATCAAGAAATAGTGTTTGATCAAGCGTTGATCAAACGTTACGACAAATCCGGTCCCCGTTATACTTCCTATCCTACTGCTGTCCAGTTCCATGAAGGCTTTGCCGAAGCTGAGTATCGGGCATTGGCCGAGCGCACCAATACCAGTAGTAATCCCTTGTCGCTGTATTTTCATATCCCATTCTGCGATACGGTCTGTTTTTATTGTGGCTGCAACAAGGTAGTCACCAAGGATCGTAGCAAGGCTGCGCCGTACCTTGAGCGGGTATTCAGGGAGCTTGAACTACAGGGCGCGTTGTTTGATCGTGACCGCATAGTCGATCAGCTGCACTGGGGCGGTGGCACACCCACCTTTATCAGCCATGACGAGATGCGCGCCTTGATGGCCAAGACTCGCGAACAATTTAAGCTGCATGACGATGACAGTGGTGAATACTCCATTGAACTCGATCCCAGGGAAGTGAAGACGGACACTATCGCCTTGCTGCGTGAGCTGGGCTTTAATCGCATGAGTATGGGCGTTCAGGATTTTGACCCCAAAGTACAGAAGGCGGTTAATCGTATTCAGTCGGAGGAGGAAACTTTGGCTACTCTGGATGCCGCCCGCCGTGAAGGATTCAAATCCATCAGTATCGATCTAATTTACGGATTGTCATTCCAGACAGTAAAAAGTTTTGCCACTACCCTGGACAAGATTATTGACATCTCTCCAGATCGTGTCTCGGTATTTAATTATGCGCACCTGCCTGAATTGTTTAAGCCTCAACGACGCATTAATGAAGGTGATTTACCTTCAGCGCAGGAGAAGCTGGATATTCTTCAGATGACTATTGATCACCTTACCAGCTCCGGTTATGTCTATATCGGGATGGACCATTTTGCCAAACCTGACGATGAGCTGGCAGTTGCCCAGCGTAATGGCAGCCTTTATCGAAATTTCCAGGGTTACTCTACTCACGCAGCTTGTGACCTGGTCGGATTAGGTATTACCTCCATTGGTATGGTTGGTGATAGTTATAGTCAGAATATTAAAGAGATGGATAGCTATTATGAGTGTCTTGATGCAGGGAAATTGCCCGTCTACCGAGGTCTTGAATTAAATGCTGATGATTTGCTGCGGCGCGAAGTGATTACCCAGTTGATTTGTCATTTTGAATTAAATAAAGCAGATATAGAAAAACAATATGCTATTCAGTTTGATGAGTATTTTGCTCCAGAGCTAGATAATCTCACTGAGATGGAGAAAGATGGTTTGTTAGAACTTGATGCAAATAGTATCCGGGTGCAGCCTGCAGGAAAGTTACTGATCCGTAATGTCTGTATGGTATTTGACCGCTACCTCCGTGAACAGCAGAACCAACGTTTCTCAAAAGTTATCTAACAGCTCGTAGAATAAAATAATGTCCGGAAATAGCATCGGAAAACTGTTTACTGTTACCAGCTTTGGTGAAAGTCATGGCCCAGCCCTGGGCTGCATTGTGGATGGCTGCCCACCAGGGATGGAGTTGACGGAAAAAGATTTACAGCATGATCTGGATCGTCGTCGCCCGGGCACATCCCGTCATACCACTCAGCGCCGCGAACCTGATCAGGTCAAAATTCTCTCCGGCGTATTCGAAGGCAAAACCACCGGCACACCTATAGGGTTGTTGATTGAAAATACGGATCAACGTTCCAGGGATTATTCTGACATTATGGACCGCTTTCGGCCTGGCCATGCGGATTACACCTATCAGCAGAAATATGGTATTCGTGACTATCGCGGAGGCGGGCGTTCCTCGGCGCGCGAGACGGCGATGCGTGTGGCTGCAGGTGCTATTGCAAAGAAATACCTAGAACAGAAGGGCGTAATAATACGTGGCTATTTAGCACAGTTAGGGCCTATTACCCCCAATGAGTTTGATTGGGATGCTGTCGAGAAGAATCCATTTTTCTTTCCTGACGATAACAAAATACCTGAACTTGAAAAATATATGGATGACCTACGCAAGGAAGGGAACTCGATTGGCGCACGGATTAATGTGGTCGCCAGTGGAGTCATGCCTGGATTGGGTGAGCCCATATTTGATCGTCTTGATGCTGATTTGGCGCAGGCTTTAATGAGTATCAATGCAGTTAAGGGAGTGGAAATAGGTGCTGGATTTTCTTGTGTTGAGCAGAAAGGAACAGAACACCGTGATGAAATGACTCATGATGGTTTTTTGAGTAATCATGCTGGTGGCATTTTAGGAGGTATTTCATCAGGGCAAGATATCCTTGCCTCTATCGCTCTCAAGCCAACATCCAGCCTACGTATTCCAGGTAAGAGTATTAATCTTCAAGGTGAATCCCTTGATGTAATTACAGAAGGTCGCCATGACCCATGTGTCGGGATTCGTGC
>DAOWII010000008.1 GCA_030640985.1 Chromatiales bacterium | reverse complement strand
GATGATGATGATTGGCCCCGGATGACCTCTGCCGTGGGTATTCTGGCCGAGGCGGCTATTTATATTGATGATACCCCTGCACTATCCCCCGTCGAATTGCGCGCCCGCGCCCGGCGGCTGGCCCGTGAACATGAGCATGGACTGGGATTGATCGTTATCGATTATCTTCAGTTGATGCAGATAAACGGCTCCAAGGAAAATCGTACTGCCGAGATTTCCGAGATATCCCGCTCACTCAAGGCACTGGCCAAAGAATTGAAGTGTCCGGTTATTGCCTTGTCCCAGCTCAACCGTAGCCTGGAGCAGCGTCCTAACAAGCGTCCGATAATGTCTGATCTGCGTGAGTCGGGTGCCATCGAGCAGGATGCGGACGTGATTGTCTTTATCTATCGCGATGAGGTGTACGATGAAGAGAGCAGTGACAAAGGCACCGCTGAAATCATCATCGGCAAGCAGCGTAATGGCCCCATTGGTACCACTCGTCTGACCTTCCTGGGTCAATACACTCGTTTTGAGAACTTCGCCCCTGGCAGCTATGGCGGTGGAGAATACGCCTGATGTCTGTCGCAGGGATGGGTAAGACCTCCCCGCAGCAACAAAAATCCGGACAGGGGATCATCGGTCGTCCGATCCAGGCAAGGATTAATCGTACTGCCTTCCAGCATAATTTGAATAGAGTTCGGGAGCTGGCCCCCGACAGTCAGATACTTTGCGCCATTAAAGCCAACGCTTATGGTCACGGTCTGGTGTCTGCGGCGCGCATCCTGGCCGATGCGGATGCCCTGGGTGTGGCCGGAATTGACGAAGCTCTTCAACTCCGTGAGGCCGGTGTACAGACACCGGTTGTGTTACTGGAGGGTATTTTTCACTCCTCTGAGTTGGTGCTGGTTATTCGCCATAAGCTGACGGTAGTTGTACATCAGTCCGGGCAGTTAGATATGTTGTTGGATGGCCCGTCTTCTGCGTCTATTCAGGTGTGGGTGAAGGTCGATAGCGGAATGCACCGTCTGGGTTTTCTGCCTGAGGATGTGGCCGATGTTAGTGAGCGGTTACGGCAATGTGGGCACCTCAATCTGATAGGTCATATGACCCATCTGGCTAATGCCGATGAGCGTAAAGACAAGTTTACAAACCGGCAGATAGAGATTTTTTTTAACGCTGTTCAGGGAGTACCCGGTCTGCATTCTATCGCTAATTCGGCGGGGTTAGTAGCCTGGCCTGAGAGCCGGACTGACTGGGTGCGACCAGGTATTATGCTTTATGGGGTGTCCCCATTTGCAGGTGGTCGTGCGGTCGATGAGGGTTTGTTGCCGGTGATGACATTGCAGTCGGAAGTGATCGCTGTCAATCATTACCGTAAAGGGGATGCCGTTGGTTATGGCGGCAGCTGGATCTGTCCTGAGGATATGCCTGTGGGTGTGATTGCCGCTGGTTATGGGGATGGCTATCCCCGTCATGCACGCCAGGGCTGTCCTGTTCTGATCAATGGTAAGCGCGTACCACTCATTGGGCGCGTCTCTATGGATATGATTAGCGTAGACTTGCGGCAACATCCAGCAATAAAGTGTGGTGATCCGGTCATATTGTGGGGCGAGGGCTTGCCCGTGGAAGAGGTGGCGGAAGCGGCGGATACCATTGCCTATGAACTGCTCTGTCATATCAGCGCCCGGGTACCCCTTATCGAAGTGGAGTAACACCATGTCAAGACAACAGTTGGCTCTTAAATGGATTTTTGTGACGTGTCTTGTGGCGATGCTACCTGCCTGCCAGCTGCTGGCGAACAATCAGACGATGATTATCCTGTTCGTGTTAGTTCCCGCCGGGCTTCTGTTTGTGGTGTTATGGATATTGTACGACAAAGGGGAAGGCAGGGAAGAGGGGGATGATAGTATTCCCGATTATGATGAAGACGACGATGAATTGCGCGATGATGACTTCCGGTTTTAGTCCTGCCCTGATTGATCCTGTAGATACGATTACATAAGGAATTGCACCTTGGCAAAACCCAAACTTGTTTATCACTGTACTAATTGTGGCTCTCAGGCGCCCAAATGGTCGGGGCAATGCGTCGATTGCGGCGCATGGAATACCATGGAGGAATCCGTTACTCAACCAGTGTCACGCAGTGGTCGGCCGGGTGGCTTTGCGGGCAGTACTCTCGCTGAAGTTCACACCCTGGCCGATGTTAAACCGGATGATGTAAGCCGTCTGCCTACGGGGATAGGTGAGTTTGATCGGGTGTTAGGTGGCGGCCTGGTACCCGGTGCAGTGGTACTTATCGGGGGTGATCCCGGTATCGGTAAATCGACCCTGTTATTACAGATGGCCGCTGCTCTGGATGATCAATGCAAAACTTTATATGTCTCCGGTGAAGAATCCCCACAACAGATTAGTTTGCATGCTCATCGCTTGAGCTTATCCGTGGGTCAATTGCGTGTGCTGGCAGAGACTCGGGTAGAGGCCATCCTGGATTATGTGGGACGTGAGCGTCCCCAGGTGCTAGTGGTGGACTCTATTCAGACCATGTATACCGAAATTTCCCAGTCGGCACCGGGCTCAGTGGCTCAGGTACGGGAGAGCGCCGCTCAACTGGTGCGCTTTGCAAAACAAACCGGCACGGTAATATTTCTCGTTGGCCATGTCACCAAGGAGGGGCAATTGGCAGGTCCCCGGGTGCTGGAGCATATGGTGGACACGGTGCTTTATTTTGAGGGCGATGCCGCTAGTCGCTTCCGGGTGGTGCGTGCATTCAAAAATCGCTTCGGGGCAGTGAATGAACTGGGCGTATTTGCTATGACTGATGGTGGCTTGAAAGAAGTCACCAACCCATCAGCTATTTTTCTCTCTCGTCATGATACCGAGGTAGCGGGTAGCGCCATCATGGTCACCCTTGAGGGCAGTCGACCCTTGTTGGTGGAGGTGCAGGCCCTGGTGGATGAAAGTCACCTGGGGAATCCCCGTAGAGTGACTTTGGGTCTGGAGCACAATCGACTGGTAATGTTACTGGCGGTATTGCATCGTCATGGCGGGGTGGCCACTTACGATCAGGATGTATTCGTTAACGTGGTCGCCGGGGTGCGTGTGACTGAAACTGGCGCAGATTTGGCGGTGCTTCTGGCTATTATTTCCAGCCTGCGTGACAAGCCGCTACCCAGTGGACTGGTCGTTTTCGGCGAAGTGGGGTTGGCAGGTGAAATCCGTCCGGTACCCAATGGTGAGGCACG
>DAOWII010000164.1 GCA_030640985.1 Chromatiales bacterium | reverse complement strand
GGGGGGAATGAGCACCCTGGTAGAGACTCTGGCACAGGCGCCAGGGATCCGCTTACGCACCGGTTATGCCGTCGAATCGGTAACTAAAACAAAGGATGGTTGGTCCATCACGGCACAGAGCCAGACTGGCCAACGCAGCCTGCGAGTCCCACAACTTATCATTTCCACCCCCGCACCCGCGGCGGCGGCGCTGCTAAAGCCACTGGACTCTAAACTGTCAGCAATACTGAAAGATATCCAGTACACGCCGCTGGCCGTTGTTCACCTGGGGCTGGACAGTAAAGCGGTGAATCATTCTCTGGATGGTACCGGCTTCCTGACACCACGCAGTGCAGGTGCACCCTTTACCGGCAATCTGTGGATGAGCAGCCTGTTTTCCAATCGGGCACCTGAGGGCAAGCTGCTGCTGTCCTCCTATATCGGTGGCTCCCGCATGCCCGAGGCCTTCGATTGGGACGATGGGCAAGCCGTTGACCGTATCATGGGAGCATTGCGCCCACTGCTCGGTATCAACGGTGATCCAGAAATGGTTCATATTGACCGACACCAACAGGCCTTGCCCCTATACAATGGTTCCTACATGGAACGGGAACGCAATATTTCAGAACATCTGCAAAGACTCCCCGGTCTCCACCTGGAAGCGAATTATCGAGGCGGAGTATCGGTCAGGGATCGCATTGCTCGCGGTCGAAGCCTGGCAAAACAAGTTCTGCTCCAGCATCAGCAGACTCAAGACGGTAAGATTAAACTCATCTCACCGCTGCTGGCCCCTGACTACTGAGATGATAGACACGCATCATGAACACATCAGAACAGAGCACCATCACCAGGACAGACGAAAGAATGCTGTTATTGCGCATTGTCGGCTTTGTCCTGCTTCTGATGCTGCTGGTCTCCGCCTGGTCCACCTGGTATGCCAATCAGGTCACCCTGCCGCGCTACTGCGACAAGCAGGAGGAAACCCTGCAACATCTTGAGCAAGTTTTGAAAGAACCCGAACCTGCCGGTGATGAATCCCGCATACCCTATATCATTGCCGCTAAATTAATTTTTCTGCTGCCAAAACAGACAGGCGAAAGTATTCCTGATTACCTGGAGCGCGTCAGGGTGCATCTATGGAAGACATGCCAATGATGCATGACAGCACACATAATGGTGGAGACCTGGACACGTATATCAAGCAGTTCATTACTATCTTTGCGCCGCTGCTTATCTTGTTACTGGCAATCGCCCTGAGCCATTTCTACACCAACCGAATGCTGGAACACATCACCCAGGAGGCGGATGAAACCCTCAACGTGGATCTGGCAAGCAAGGTCATTAACGACAAGTTACGCAATGTCGTCACCGACCTCACCTTTCTAACCTCGCTAAATGAACTACAGAGTCTGCTGGAAAGGTCTGATGACAATCAACAGCGTACCCACCTGGCTATGGAACTGCTTGCCTTCAGTAAAAATAAGGGGACTTATGATCAGCTCCGCTTTATGGACACGGAAGGTAACGAGATTGTACGCATCAACTACAACAATGGTGCACCGCAAGTTGTTCCGGAATCACAATTGCAAAACAAGGCGGACCGCTACTATTTCCAGGACGCCATTGCCTTAAACAAAGGCGGCATATACCTCTCACCCTTTGACCTGAATATGGAAAAAGGCGTGATTGAACAACCCTACAAACCAGTGCTCCGCTTCGCCACACCACTGTTCGACAGTCATGGCAGAAAAAAAGGATTATTGACACTCAACTATCTCGGTGCCGGGCTTATTCAAAACTTTAAACAAGCAGCCGCCAATATTTCCAAACACATCAACCTGGTTAATGCTTCCGGCTACTGGTTGAGCAGCCCGTCACCGGAAAATGAGTGGGGCTTCATGCTGGACCACAAGCGATCCTTTTCCACTTCATACCCCAGTGCCTGGGAAAAAATTCAGGGAAATAACCATGAGCAATTCCGAAATAACGATGGATTGTTTACCTATACAACTATCTATCCCGCAGAATCCATTATACAAATAAGCGGCATAACATCTGGTGGGACATCCTTATGGCAAACTGGTGCCCTCAGTGACCAATCAAGAAACTGGAAAATCATTTCCCACATTCCCACCGAACGGAATATCACTGATGGGAATTTCTTTAGTAGACACTTCCTGCTTTATGGGTCTGTTGGATTGTTACTACTTGTAAGCTCAATTTTTCTCGCTCGGGCCAGTGTCCGACATCACCTGATCGTTGCGCAAAATGAATATGAACAACGTTTTCGTAAGACTCTGGAAAATATTGACCTGGCCGCAATCACCATGGACATGGATGGCCGTATTATTTTCTGCAATGATTTTTTACTGGGTATAACAGGCTGGTCACGTGCTGAAGTGATCAATCACAACTATCTGGATATATTCTTAACGACGGACGATCAGGCAAAGGCGCGTGAATTCTTTTCGGAGCTGGCCTCAAGTGAGGTCTACCCCTCCAGCATTGAGATCCGCATCAAAACAAAGGATGGGCGTCTGCGCCTGCTCACCTGGAATAATACCCTGTCCTACGACCCGAACGGTAAAGTGATCGCCTTGACCTGCATCGGACAGGACATTACTGAACAACGGGAAAATGAACAACAGTTACATAAACTGTCCAGTGCCGTTGCGCAAAGTACAAACCCCATCATGATCACTGACACCATCCCGCGCATAGAATACGTTAATCCGGCATTCACCCACTTGACCGGTTATAGTGCTGAAGAGGCAATAGGCCGATCACCCAACATTCTGAAATCCGGTGAAACAAGCAAGGAAGAGTATCGAAAACTCTGGAATGCCGTCAGCAATGGCAAGGACTGGCATGGCCTGTTCCATAATCGTAAAAAAGATGGGGAACTGTATTGGGAATATGCATCCATTTCACCTATC
>DAOWII010000138.1 GCA_030640985.1 Chromatiales bacterium | reverse complement strand
TGGTGCGCCAGGCATCCTGGTCGGCGGCGTAGACTGCTTCTTTGGTATTGGCGGTGAGGAATTTTTGTCGGGGCATTTCGGCATACACTTGCTGTTTTTGCCGTATTTCTGCATTCACCCGGGCAATTTCCAGACTGCGTTGCACTAGTTCCATAGCATTCAGGCTATCGGGTGGAGGATCCACTTCTGGCCTGGGTTTTCGATCGGCGGTTTGTGTTTGGCTTTCGTTTGCTGTTAGTAATTTTGCCTGCTGCCTGGGTACCGGACGAGGCGCCGTGGCCTGGCGGGTTTGTGCCTCGGTGCCAAGCTCGTCCGTTGGTCTGGGGTTGGCAAAGGGACTGGAGGCCCGCATTTTTTCTTCGACTGTACCGCCACCTTTCTGGTTAGACTGGGCCAGATAGTCTGCTTTGTCCGGTGCATCATCAGAACGGCTGTGGACCAGGGTGATCTCCAGAGTGAGGGTTTTATCCTTGGGAGAGAACAGATCCTCCGGGTTAAAACTCAGGCCGAGGATCACAATGGCATGCAGTGCTCCGGCGAGGAACAGGGTGAGCCCCAGGCGATCAGAGGCTGCGGCTTGTGGAGGGGCGGGAAGGCTCGCCGTGCTCAAAATTATTTATCCTCTATGTCGTGATTGCAGCATTATATCCTAAGTCCTGCCAGTCTTATCAATGGGACAGTTTTTTTCAATGGCGCTCATTAATTGGTCGCCGATATTCAGTCCGTAAAGTTTATCAAGTTCACGAATACAGGTAGGGCTGGTGATGTTGATCTCTGTCAGATAGTCACCAATGACATCAAGACCGACAAACAGTAACCCCTTTTCGCGAAGGACAGGCCCTACCTGTTCGCATATCCATAAATCCCGCTCGCTGAGTTCAACGCCCTGCCCGCGACCACCTGCTGCCAGATTGCCGCGAAGCTCACCTTCGGCTGGAATTCGGGCCAGAGCATAGGGCACCGGTTCTCCATCAATAAGCAAAATACGTTTGTCACCCTGGCTAATTTCCGGGATAAAACGTTGCGCCATGATATAGCGGCTACCGTATTCGGTCAGGGTTTCAATAATGACGGAAGTGTTGGGGTCTCCTTGAGTCACTTTGAAAATGGAGCTTCCGCCCATGCCATCCAGTGGCTTTAGTATCAGTGACTGTTGTTCAGTGAGGAACCGCAACAATTCGTCGGCATCGCGTGTCACCAGCGTGGGTGGCGCGCATTGGGGAAACTGGGTGGCGAACAGTTTTTCATTGGCGTCTCGCAGGCTTGCAGGGCGATTAACCACCAGTGTCCCGGCGATTTCGGCCTGTTCCAGCATGTATGTGGTATAGATGTACTCCATGTCAAAGGGGGGATCCTTGCGCATCAGGATGACATCCAGCTCGGAGAGGGGGCGGATGACAGGTTCTCCCAGTGAATACCACTTTTGCGCATCATCAAAAACTGTCACAGGGCGCATATTCGCCAGGCTTATGCCATCACACTGAGAGAGATGAGCCTGCTCCATATAATAAAGCGTCCAGTTGCGAGCCTGGGCTGCCAGTAGCATGGCCAGGGTACTGTCCTTATGGGGCTTGATTGAACTGATTGAGTCCATTACTACGCCGAGGATTTTTGTCATGATGAGTTCCGTAATCTTTTTGTCTGCATTGTGGCCCATCTCGTTGCTGAGATAGTTTGAGCTATTATGAGGGAAACACCTTCCTATATCCTATATTTTACTATAATTTAGGTTTATAACAGACTGAAATTACGGTAAAAGTAGTATTCTAGCAAGAGTTCTGGTAGCTTCGGTAGTTGATCAGAGCTATTTCGGCGTAAATGGGTTTCATTAAAAGGAGAAACCTTGTAGTCTGCGAAGATTGCTGCTGTTTGACGGTTTAGATGTGTTTGTTTAGATTGTCATAACGTAAGCTACGTAAAAAATAGAAAATTGAGAGTGGGGAAAAAGTGGTAAACGAAGCTGCTGTGGAAAATTTTGATGGCCTCAAAGTCATGGTAATCGATGACAGTAAGACCATACGTCGAACTGCTGAGACCTTACTCAAAAAAGAAGGCTGTGATGTAATTACGGCAATTGACGGATTTGAAGCCCTGTCAAAAATTGCCGATCATGACCCTGATATTATTTTCGTTGATATCATGATGCCTCGCCTTGATGGTTATCAAACCTGTTCCCTTATTAAACACAATCAGAAATTCAAAAAGACCCCTGTGATAATGTTGTCCAGTAAAGATGGTTTGTTTGATCGTGCCCGAGGGACGATAGTAGGCTCTGAGCAGTATCTAACCAAGCCCTTTACCAAAGATGAGTTATTGGGCGCGATAAAAAATCACGTGTCCAGAGCAGGTTAAATGGTACGTATTGAAATATACAGTTTGTCGAAACTGGACATAACTAAATTAACCAGGAGTGCCCTGGGATTAGTCACTGGAGCGAACATATGGCGCAAATTTTAATAGTAGATGATTCCCCTACAGAAACTCATATTCTGTCCACCATTCTTGATAAGCATGGGTATACGGTAATTACTGTTGATAATGGTGAAGATGGGGTGACTGCAGCGGCAGAAAAAAAACCTGATTTAATCTTGATGGATGTGGTGATGCCCGGCATGAATGGGTTTCAGGCAACACGTAAAATTACCAAGTCTCCAGAGACCTCCCATATTCCGGTTATCCTTGTAACCACAAAAGATCAGGAAACTGATCGGGTGTGGGGTATGCGTCAGGGTGCGAAGGATTACATTACCAAGCCGGTGTCTGAAGATCAGTTGATAGAGAAGATCACGACGCAACTAAGTGGAGAGTAATGGTTTAGTGAGTACACAGGTACAACAGACCCCTTTTCAGCTGTTATTGGCTATTGAGCAGCGCAGCAAAGACAATGCGCAGGCCTTGCCGCAGCAGATAGAGCAGAGAGACACCTGGGATGGAGTGGCTTTTCGCCTGGGGGAAGCCCATCTGGTGGCCCCATTATTTGAAGTAAAGGAAATATTGCCCTGTCCTCGCCTGACTCTCGTACCCGGGGCTAAACGTTGGGTAAAGGGTATTGCCAATATCCGTGGTAGTTTGTTGCCGGTTATTGATTTGCAAGACTGTATCAATGGTGAGGCTTTGACGATGGGGCGCAGTAGTCGGATCCTGGTGGCCAGCTATAAGGGTCTGGCCGCAGGTTTGTTAGTGGATGAGGTGATGGGTCAGAAACATTTCCTGGCTGGGGAACGCCTTGCTGAGCTCCCCGGTATGGGTGAACAGGCGGCGGCTTTTTTGCAAGGCTCTTTCCGGGAAATGGGTGATTTATGGGGTGTATTTAGTTTACATGATTTATTAGAAAGTCAGCAGTTCATAGAGATTGCCGCATAGGCGTCATGTTTATGACTATAGAAGGATTAAAGAGGCTAGATACCTGAAATCAGGCTAAAAGGTTTTATCTGCTTTTTGCCAAAAGTTCAGGGAGTGTAGCTTGAAAATCGTTTTGACGAGTAGGAGCCAGAGATAATGAAATCAGTAACAAAAGGTGCTTTAGCGGCTGGGGGTGGTATTGGGTTAC
Organism: Chromatiales bacterium; assembly: GCA_030640985.1. Classification (GTDB taxonomy): domain Bacteria; phylum Pseudomonadota; class Gammaproteobacteria; order Thiohalomonadales; family Thiohalomonadaceae; genus DAOWII01. Next base: position 5,097 of record DAOWII010000138.1, on the reverse strand, counting down.
CGATACTTATTGTCGCACTGTTGGTTTCGGTGATTGCCATGGGTGCTATTTTTGCTTATGTGGCAATGCATGATGGGTATGATACGGAGTATGTCGCTTTGCTGAGTGAGCAACGTGTGCTCTCACAACGTATGACCACTTATGCTAGCCAGTCAGGCCAGGGCGAGGAAAAGTTTTTTGCTTTGCTGAAATCCTCTCGTGACCAGTTTACGCGTGCTCTGAGGTTATTACGTGGCGGAAACCCTGAGACGGGTCGGATTCCTTCGCCTCCGGAGGTGGCAAGCTCACTGGAGGTTGTTGTCAAACTGTGGGACAGTCATGATGAGAACCTTGATACTATTCTCTCTAGTCAGGAACTGGTGCTTTCCTTACGAGGACTTGTTGAGGCGGTTAATGACAAGGGTCAGGAACTATTGGAGTTGTCCGATGAAATCGCCAGCATACTTGCCGAGCAGGGAGGATCTTCACGGCAAATGTACTTTGCCAGCCGACAGATGCTTTTCAGTGAGCGTATCGCCAGTAATGTAAATCTGGTATTCGAGGATGAAGACACGGTGATTCTTGCGGCGGATCAGTTCGCGCAGGACGCTGATCAATTCGGTGAGGTGATCGATGGTCTGCTAAGGGGGAATCGTAGTGAAGGGATTGAGCGGGTAAGCAATTCTGCTATTCGTTCCAAATTACGTAACTTGAAAAGCAGCTATGCAGAAATCTCGGAGCAAATTGGCTCCATTATGGAACTGATTACGGAAATGTTCCCGGTATCTGGAGCTGTCGGCGATATCTTGGATGCCAATGAACCCTTGTTGAGAGGCCTTTCTGATTTGGAATATGCCTACCAGAATTACATCGACAACCGCCTTGTATCTGCGACCATGGGTAGTATTTTTGGGCTGGTCGCGTTTGTCATGCTTATATTGTTGGCCTTGCAGTTAAGACGGGCCGGTTATATGCGCTTGCGTGACGCGGAAACCCAGCGCACCATGATTGAGGCGCAAAACAAGCGTAACCAGAATGCGATCATGCGTCTGCTGGATGAAATGGGTGATTTGGCCGATGGTGATTTGACGGTTAACGCGACGGTTACTGAAGATGTAACAGGTGCGATTGCAGATTCCATGAACTATGCCATTGACGCACTGCGTTCACTGGTAATCGCCATTAATGAAACGGTCGCTCAGGTATCCACTGCGGCGCAACAGAGTCAGGCACGTGCTATGCAGCTGGCTCAGTCCAGCACTCAGCAGGCAGAAGAGATTGCTTCGGCAAGTACTGCGGTGACGGATATGGCAGTATCTATTGAGGGCGTGTCCACGCATGCGGATGAACTGGCTGATGAGGCGCAACGTTCGGTAGAAATCGCCAAACAAGGTGCTGAGGCAGTGCGCAAGACGATCCATGGTATGGATACTATTCGTGAACAGATTCAGGAAACATCTAAACGTATCAAACGTCTTGGTGAGAGTTCACAGGAAATTGGTGATATCGTTGAATTGATTAATGATATCGCCGAGCAAACCAATATTCTGGCTCTGAATGCTGCGATTCAGGCGGCAATGGCCGGTGAAGCCGGTCGAGGCTTCGCCGTGGTTGCTGATGAAGTACAGCGTCTGGCAGAGCGCTCTGGTGATGCTACTAAACAGATTGAGGCGCTGGTAAAGACTATTCAGGCCGATACTGGTGAAGCGGTACTCTCCATGGAGCAAAGTACTTCCGGGGTAGTAGCCGGAGCGAAACTGGCAGAGGATGCGGGTGCTTCCCTGAGTAAGATTGAGGAAGGCGCTTCAAGTCTGGCGGATCTTATCCAGAGTATTTCTGATGCAACACACCAGCAAGCAGGGGCTGCTTCAAATATTTCCGATACGATGAACGTTATTCAGGAAATTACGACTCAGACCTCCGAGGGTACCAACCAGACTGCATTGTCGATTGGTAATCTGGCAAATCTGGCAAATGATTTGAAAAAATCTGTGGCGGGCTTCAAGTTGCCTGAATAGGCGCATCAGGAGAACAACGATAATGTTATTACACGTTAGCGTTATCTTTGTTGTGACAGCTTATGAAAGTGGGGCGCTCTGAAATGGGAATATTGCGTATTCAGCTTATTCTGGTATCTCGACAACGTGCTAGCTCACGTGGATTCAATGAGGTCTCTGCCTGATGGTGATGGGTAAATATGTTGATATCAGCACCCTGACCTGGATCAAGGGTGAGATTGATGAAAGCCTGAAGCTGGCTCGTGTTGCTCTGGAGGCTTTTGTTGAAGAGTCTGACGAGACCCAACTTCCCCTTATTGTTGCATCATTACACCAGGTTCACGGTGCCTTGCATATGGTGCAGTTCAACGGTGCTGCACATTTTGTGGCTGAAGTCGAAGCCCTTGCGCAGGCAATGCAGGATAGTGCTGAAACCCGTAATGATGAAGTCATAGAAATCTTAATGCGGGCACTTTTGCAGTTACCTAATTACTTGTTAGGTCTGGAAGATGGTCTGCCAGATACCGTTATTTTCTTGCTTCCCCTTATCAATGAGATGCGTGAAGTAAGGGATCAGAACCCTATTACAGAGAGTGAACTGTTTGAGCCGGATCTTTCGGTAGTGCCGGAACCCATAGATGACCAGGGTGAATTCCTCCCCTCACTTGTACGCAAAATGCGTACCCACTTCCAGGCAGCATTAGTCAATGTTTTACGCAATAAAAATATCGACAAAAGCTTGCGCAAAATGGTTCGTATTACCGAGCTGCTGGTAAAAGGGTGTGAGCAGAAAGTCTCTCAACAATTTCTCTGGATTGCCAGAGGTTTTATCGAAGCCTTGCAAGACGATGGCCTGGAGCTGACCAAGGAAACTAAACCTTTATTGGGTAAGCTGGAACAGACCTTGAAGGTATTGGCAACGGAAGGTGAGTCAGGTATTTCCCAGGAAAATATCAACTCCCTGCTGAAACCTTTGTTATTTCATGTCGCCCAGTCCTCTTCCTCTGGTGCTTATGTCACAGAGTTACGTAAAGCGTTTGATCTGGATCAGCTATTACCCTCTACTGAACTCATTCAGCAGGCGCAAGGCAACCTGGCTGGGTTTAATGATGACCTGAAGAAAACTGTATCTGCGGACATTATGGCGGAATTATCCAGGGTGAAGGATGCACTGGATATTTTTGTCCGTGGTGGCGGGCAAAATATTGCAGACTTGCAACCTATGGGCGAAGGTATGGCTCATATTGCGGATACCTTGCATTTATTGAACGAGGATTCTCTTGGGCAAAATTTGCGTGAGCAGGTGGATGTCATTCAAGGCCTGGTTGATGCTGGGGAAGACGATGCGGATGAACAGACACTTATGGGGATTGCGAGTGCTGTGTTGGCTGTTGATTATGCCTTAAGGGATTGGGGTGTGGTGAGCTCAATTACCCAGGCTGATAATCCTGATGAGCAAGTGGGTGATAGTGAAAGGACGGCCCAGGCAAAAGCGGAGCACCAGCGGGTGGTTCGGCAAGTAATGGGTGAAGCCAAATCTGACCTGGTCAAGCTCAGAGAGGCCATTGTCAGTTTTGTCGAGAACCCCGCAGATAAGGAACCCTTGATTAATATTCCCCAGTGGCTGGATCAGATCACTGGAAGTTTGACTTTGTTGTCCTACAACCGGATGGCGCAGGTGCTACGAGCCATAGGCTGTTTCATCGACGAAAAGTGTATGCAGGGAGATGAGCTACCTTCCGCCCAGATACTGGATAGCTTGGCTAACGCTATCATGAGTGTTGAGTATTATCTGGAGTCCTTTGTCGAAAGTAAGGTGCATCCAGTATCCATGATTGCTGTTGCCGAAACGGCAGTTGCGGAACTGGGTTATTCGATTGATGCTTTAGCTGGAAAAATGACTGACTCGGCGGATGCTTCCTCCTTGACAGAGGAAAGAGACATCACCTATGAATCTGTAGAGCTGGATGCGGGAAGTCTCCCTGAGCCCGAGCCGGGGGTGAACGAAGTCGATCAGTTACCTCCCCAGGTCGTTGCGGCAAACACCGAAATAGATGCGGAAATCCTGGAAATATTTGATGAAGAAGCGCAGGAAGCATTTCATACTATTTCAGAGTTATTACCGCGCTGGAAAGATAATTCCTCGGACGAAGAGGCGTTAACGGAGCTGCGCCGGGCTTTCCATACCCTCAAGGGTAGCGGTCGTCTAGTGGGTGCAATGGCCATGGGGGAATTTTCCTGGGCCTATGAGAGCATGCTTAATCGACTCATTGACGGAGCCATTGAACAGAACCCGGTCATTCTGGATTTGCTGGATCAGTCACAGGAAGCATTGCCGCAATTGCTGGAGCACTTTAAGGGTGGTGCCGTCCCTGTTGCTGATATTGAAATGCTCCAGGAGGCAGCTCATGAGATGGCGGGCACCCCAAAGAAGCCAGCCGTAGAAGAAAAGTCTCCCGAACCTCAGGTAGAGCCCATTGAGCTTGAGGAAGAAACATCTGATACGCCCGAGCCCATGCTGGTGATGGATGATGCCTTGCGTGATATTTATACCAATGAGACGAATACGCATCTACATTCCATTGAGCAATTTATTCAGCAGTGTCAGCAAGAAAACGAATGCCGTATCAGTGCTGAACTTTTGCGTGCTCTGCATACTTTGTTGGGTAGCTCCCGTATGGCTGGTGTGCAAAAAATTGCTGAGGTCAGTGGTCAGTTTGAGAAACATGCTAAAGATTTACAGGCAAATAATCACTCATTGAGTGAAGCAGGTTTATCCACCCTGACAGATATCGTCGTCTTAATTCGGCAGGTTTTGTTACATTTGGATGATCCGGAACAGCATGAAAACCCCGATCATCAATGGCTATTGGATCGCATTGGCAGCTTGTCCCAAGTACAGAGTACACCGACTACTGAGACGATCGGTCCTGTCGTGGATGAGGTTTCCATGGCTGAAGTTGAAGATAGTAATTCGCTGGAACTATTGGATATCCCTGATCCTGAAGAAACAATTAAGGCTCCTGCCAGCGAGCATGAAGATACTGCCGGGCTGGAAGCTATTGAACTCGTCATAGAGGATACTCCCGCCTCGGATGAGTATGATCTGGAGCTATTAAGC
>DAOWII010000101.1 GCA_030640985.1 Chromatiales bacterium | reverse complement strand
GCGAGACATCGCACTAACTTACCAAGTTTAGGGCACAAAAAAAGCGGCTGTCCCCGCTTTGGGAACAGCCGCTTTTTACTGGCATAGCGTATAGCTTGGTCACGTGTCTGCCCTACCCCATGGGAAGTGCAGATAAACGCAACATTGCCACGGATAAGCGTTACAGCTTTTCCTTGATACGTGCTGCCTTACCAGTCAGATCACGCAGGTAATACAGCTTGGCGCGGCGAACATCACCACGACGTTTAACCTGAATCTCAGCAATCAGGGGACTGTAGGTCTGGAATGAACGCTCAACGCCTTCACCGTTAGAAATTTTACGTACAGTAAAAGCAGAGTTGAGGCCGCGGTTACGCTTGGCAATCACGATACCTTCAAAAGCCTGCAGACGCTCACGCTCACCTTCCTTTACTTTCACCTGTACGACGACCGTATCACCCGAACCGAAATCAGGGACTTCACGGGTCATTTGTTCTGCTTCAAGTTGCTCAATAATGTTACTCATTTCTTAACTCCTGGGTAATTCCGCCAGATTATATCAATATGTTTCGTGTTCTCTAATAAATTCTTCCAGTAACGCCTGTTTTTCTGCATCCAGACTCAACTGTTCCAGTAAGTCTGGGCGCCGTAACCAGGTACGTCCCAGTGACTGCTTCAATCGCCAGCGTGCAATGGCCTGATGGTCGCCGCTCAGCAGCACCTCGGGCACTTCACTATCATCCACCACTTCGGGGCGAGTGTAGTGCGGGTAATCCAGCAAACCGTCACTGAATGAATCCTGCTCTGCCGAATCCTCGTGCCCTAATGCACCGGGAATCAGGCGAATCATGGCATCAATGGCCACCATCGCTGCCAACTCACCGCCGCTGAGAACATAGTCACCAATGGACCACTCCTCATCGACTTCGCTCGCTATCAGACGTTCATCAACGCCCTCATAGCGACCGGCTATCAATATCAAATGCGGGTGTCTGGCCAACTCCGCCACACCCGCCTGGTCCAGTCGCCGCCCCTGGGGCGAGAAATAGACCACATGACTCGGCCCTTCCGCTGCTGCCCTGGCCGCCTGTATGGCCCGGCGCAAAGGTTGAACCTGCATCACCATGCCGGGTCCGCCACCATAAGGGCGGTCATCAACCCGACCATGCTTGTCCTCGGTATACTCGCGAGGATTCCAAAGCCCTAGCTTCAGTAAATCCTGTTCCAGTGCCCGTCCGGTGATACCGTGTTCAGACAGCGCGGAAAACATCTCCGGAAACAAACTGACTACGTCGATTTGCATGGTTTTCAAGCTCAGAACTCTGGGTTCCAATCTACCCGCATCTCACCCGACTCCAGATCGATGTCGGTAATCACCTCACCGGGGATATAGGGGATCAGACGTTCAGTGTCGCCCTGCTTCACCACCAGCACATCATTGGCACCGGTTTCCAGTAAGTGATCTACCACTCCCAGTGCCTGCCCCTCCAGGGTTTGCACCTGCAAACCAACAAGCTCATGCCAGTAAAACTCATCTTTTTCGCCCGCAGGCAGCTGCTCCTTGCGAACCGCGATATCGGCACCCACCAGTGTGGCCGCAAGGTCTCTGTCTTCATAGGCAGAGAACTGTGCAATAACACCCTTGCCATGACGTTTACCCGCCAGGCGCTCCAGTGGAGTCCAACCGTTCTTCAGCTTCACGTACAAAGGCGTGTAACTGAGAATGTTCTCCCGCGGCTCGGTATGGGAATAGATCTTGACCCAACCACGCACCCCATAAAGACCGTTTATCCGGCCCAATACGACGTAATCTGAAGCCTTCTGTTCCGAACCTTGCGCTGCCATTGTTTTCACAGCCGTCATCGAAACGACGGAGGCAGAAAAGAGCTTACGCGCTCTTCTTCAGCAGGGAAGCAACACGATCAGAGGTCTGCGCACCTTGAGCGGTCCAGTGTTCTACACGCTCGCGATTGACGCGCAGGCGTTCCTCATTGCCACGGGCAACAGGGTTAAAGAAACCAACACGCTCAATGAACCGGCCATCACGGCGATTGCGGCTGTCAGTAACAACAATATGATAAAAGGGACGCTTTTTAGCGCCACCTCGAGCTAAACGAATGGTAACCATCGCGTTTCAATTCCTCGACTTTACAAATAAACCGGGCCACCGTTTAAGGCAGCCCGCTAAGAATTCCGAACTAAGCCGCCCATTTTACGCCATTTTCATACCTAAAGAAAAGGGTATAGACGCACTCTTTTTAAAATGGCATACCTGGGGGCATGCGACCTTTGAGGCCACGCATCATTTTACCCATGCCGCCCTTGCCCATTTTCTTCATCATTTTCTGCATTTGGGTGAACTGTTTGAGCATGCGATTGATGTCCTGCACCTGGTTACCCGAGCCCATGGCAATGCGACGCTTACGAGAACCCTTAATGATTGCAGGGTGCTGTCGTTCCTGGGGCGTCATAGAATTAATGATAGCAACCATGCGCTTGAACTGGCTATCATCGGCCTGCTGCTTTACTGCCTCGGGGACATTACCCATCCCGGGTAATTTATCCATCAGACTGCCAATGCCGCCCATATTCTGTAGCTGGAGCAGTTGATCACGAAAATCCTGCAGATCAAAACCCTTACCCTTGGCCAGCTTTTTGGCCAGATTCTCCGCTGCCCCCTTATCTACCTTGGCCTGAACATCCTCCACCAGGGAAAGCACATCACCCATACCCAGAATCCGTGAAGCCACGCGGTCAGGATGGAAAGGTTCCAGAGCAGTGGTTTTCTCCCCCACCCCCATAAACTTGATAGGCTTACCGGTGATATGGCGCACCGATAAGGCAGCACCTCCGCGTGCATCACCATCGGTCTTGGTGAGAATAACACCCGTCAGTGGCAGGGCATCGCCAAAGGCCTTAGCAGTATTGGCCGCATCCTGGCCCGTCATGCTGTCCACCACAAACAGGGTTTCAGCCGGATCCAGCGCTTTATGCAGCTGCTGGATCTCATTCATCATTTCGTTATCGATATGCAAGCGACCAGCGGTATCGATGATCACCACATCGATAAACTTCTTACGGGCATGGTCAACGGCGCCCTTGCCGATGGCAACCGGATCCTGCGAAGGATCGCTGGGGAAGAATTCTACGTCTACTTCTGTGGCCAGGGTTTTCAGCTGCTCGATGGCTGCCGGACGATAGATATCGGCACTGGCCACCAGTACCGATTTCCCCTGAGTCTCTTTCAGCCACCGAGCCAGCTTGGCCACACTAGTGGTTTTACCGGCACCTTGTAGACCCGCCATCAGCAAAATAGCGGGGGGTTTAACCCGTAGATTGAGTTCGGCCTGGGCTTCACCCATGACCTTAACCAACTCTTCATTAACCACCTTGACCAGCGCCTGGCCAGGGGTCAGGCTTTGCATCACATCCTGGCCGACGGCCCGCTCTTTCACCTGGGAAATAAAGTCACGCACCACCGGCAAGGCAACATCAGCCTCCAGCAAGGCCATACGTACCTCACGCAAGGTATCCTTAATATTGTCTTCGGTCAGGCGTCCGGCACCGCGAAGGTTTTTCAGGGTACGGGAAAGCCTTTCAGTCAAACTATCAAACATATGAGCCTCAATCGGAGGGGAAGTATCACTGCAGAGACATGATCACTTCACAGCATTTATTGCTGTAGAAACAAAAGTGGGTCTAAAGAACAGTTAAATAAAGGGGGATTATAGCGTAAAAACATCCTCGCCAGACAGATGATGCAGCTCGCGATCAGTAATCAGTGCCTGGCACTCCTGAAAGATAATATCTTCTTCTCCCGGCTTGGCGTGGGTAAGATAAATTTTCGGTGTAAGTTTTAGTTTGTTCAAATCTTCGGCCAGAAGTTTTGGGCAGTAATGTCGAGCCAGCTGAGCCAGTCTCTCTTCCGCATTGGAAAAAGCCGACTCTACGATCAACGTGTCCAGTTGTGAGTAACGATTAAGCCCCTCCCAGAAACTGTCATTGGTAGTGGTGTCCCCACTGAAGGCAAATACCCCGTTCGGGCCACTGATCCGATAACCCACCGCCGGCACAATATGATTAACCGGAATCATTTCAAAACTGACATCACCCAGAAGATACGGCTCACCAGGCTCCATGGGAACATACTCAACCACCGCTGAGTCAGGATTCGGTAAAATAGAAAAATCCGGCCAAATAACGCTGTTAAAGAGATGCGTTTTCAGTGCTCTGATGGTATCGGGCAAAGCATGGATCTGGATGGGTATGTCAATACTATTAAAGATGCTATCGATGAACAGGGGAATACAATGAATATGGTCAAGATGTGAATGGGTAAGGAAAATATGCCTAATTTTCTTCATCTCTTCCAGGGAGAGTTCACCAACCCCACTACCAGCATCCAGCAATACCGTGCCATCAAGCAGAAACGACGTTGTTTCCCTGCCCGCACCAATACCTCCACTACATCCAAGAATCCTGAGTTCCATATTCTTACGTCTTCTCCATCCCAATCACTAGTTTTTCTAGTCGTGGAAATATATCAGCCTGTTTATCCGCTTATCTTAACAACAGCTTAATATCAGATCACGACCTAGCGGTCCCATTTTTATATTTATCAGCACCTTAAATCGAAAACGTGATTTCCGTCACAACTATAACAGACCTGAAATACCACGGGAAATCACTTTAAGAACTCCTGGGTATCGTTTCCCCCTTTCAACAGCATACCCGAATGTGCGATTATGCTAACATCAGTATGGAACCAGACGATTATCACACAGCTATGACCACAATAATTACAATTACCGCCATCGCACTCTATCTGCTTGCCACCAGTCTGCTGGGCCTGCGCCTGAAAAAAGGCCTTGAAGCCAGCAGTATCCCAAAAAAGTTAGCCATTGGGCTCGGGCTTGCTGCTGTTGTCTTACACACTCAATTATTGTACGGCAGCCTGTTCACTATGGGTGGCATGGATCTGGCGTTTTTCAATGTTCTATCCCTTGTCAGTGCCTTGATTGCCCTGTTGATACTAATTACCGCTATAAACCAGCCTGTCGAGAATCTGGGCATTGCTGCCCTGCCCCTGGCGGCACTGGGCATTATCCTGCAACAAGGTCTGTCTACCGATACGCACAACCTGGTAGCCATTAACTCAACCAGTGTGCAAATTCACATCCTGCTTTCGATTTTGTCATACAGCCTGTTGAGTATTGCCGCAGTACAGGCTGTATTACTGGCGATTCAGGATCGGCACCTGCGCGGTCGCCACCCCGGTGGGTTTATTCGCGCCCTGCCACCGCTGGAAACGATGGAATCCCTGTTGTTCCAGATGATAGGCATAGGCTATGTGACCCTGAGTCTGGCACTACTGGTCGGCATTACATTCCTACAAGATATTTTTGCCCAGCATTTAGTGCATAAAACCGTTCTATCTATTATTGCCTGGACAGTATTTGCTATATTATTACGCGGCCGCTGGAAATACGGGTGGCGGGGGCGTGTGGCTATTCGCTGGACCCTGATCGGTTTCGTATTTCTGATGCTTGCCTACTTTGGCAGTAAGCTGGTACTGGAGCTTATCCTTAAAACCTAAAAAGACAAAACTTGACATCCCCCCCCTCTCCCTCTAGATAATAGGCAATATGGAAGCTACAAAAGGTCACCACTTTTTTGTTAAATGACATCCCGCTAAGCGCGCTCTTTGCTGCGCTTGCTCTGCTCATCATACTTTCCGCATTTTTCTCCGGTTCCGAGACTGGCCTCGTCAGTCTCAATCGCTACCGCTTGCGTACATTGGCCAAAAATAAACATCCCGGCGCTATGCGGGCCAGCAGACTACTCGAACGTATGGACAGGCTCATCGGCATTATTCTGCTGGGCAACAATTTTGTTAATATCCTGGCATCATCTATTGCTACGCTCATTGCCTTACGTCTGATGGGTGAGAATGGAATCTGGCTTTCAACCCTGCTGCTAACTATCGTCATACTGATTTTTGCCGAGGTAGCCCCTAAAACCATGGCAGCGCTACATCCGGAACGTTTTGCCTTCCCAGCCAGTTATATATTAGCCCCCCTGTTAAAACTTTTTTATCCCCTGGTCTGGCTGGTCAGTATTCTGGCCAGTGGTGTGCTACGGCTGTTTGGCGTCTCCTCCAAAGAAGGGCCCTCCCAACACTTAACCCGGGAAGAACTACGCACTGTGGTTAATGAAGCTGGTGCACTAATTCCTCAACGACACCAAAAAATGCTGCTCGGTATTCTCGATCTGGAAAAAGTAACAGTAGAAGACATCATGGTTCCCCGTACAGAAATTACGTTTCTGGATCTGGACGATGAATGGGAGGATATTCTGCGCCAGATCACCAGCAGTCAGCACACTCGTCTACCCGTATGTAAAGATGGCATTGATAATGTCATCGGCATCGTTCACATGCGAAACATTCTGGCTCTGCATCGTCATGGAGAACTGGATAAGGAGAAATTTGAAAACGTTATCAGGGAAGTTTACTTCGTACCTGAAGGCACGCCACTCAATACCCAGTTACTAAACTTCCAGTCACAACGTCGCCGCATTGGACTGGTGGTCGATGAGTACGGTGATATTCAGGGGCTGGTGACACTGGATGATATCCTGGAGGAAATTGTGGGCGAATTCACTACTGACCCCTCCACCAGCAGCCGGGATATTCACCCTCAGGATGATGGTACCTATCTTGTAGATGGTAGCACTAACATCCGGGAACTTAATCGCATCATGCACTGGAACTTGCCCACTGACGGGCCGAAAACACTCAATGGTATGATCATCGAATATCTGGAAACCATTCCGGAACCGGGTACCAGCCTGCTGTTATCTGGCTATCCCATTGAGATCGTGCAAACCACTAGTAATGCCGTGAAAACCATGCGTATCGATCCTGCTTTTAAAGAAAAAGAGAATCAGGATGCATAATCTTAAGGTTTTCCTACCATTTATCGCACTAAGTAGTTCTTTTATCTGGTATTAATGCAAGATACCATTGTAAAATAATAAGATATTGGTATATAAAGCCTATACTACATACATAAATTTCGATTCTTTTATTCTAGGAGAAAGTTGAGTGTCACAACTGACACTATCATTCAAAGGCAAGATACTAAAGACGTTCCTGATAGCAGAAGGGGAACAAGTCATTGGTAGCGATCCGTCTTGTGAGATACACATTGACAGCCTGGCTGTACAGGCACGTCACGCCACTATCACGTCCAATGGTTCTGAAGTAGTCATCCGTGATCTTGGCAGCCCGGATGGCACCTTCGTTAATAATCAGAAGATAGAAGAGCACACTCTGGAAGCGGGTGATAACATCCGGATTGGCAAACATACACTTGATTATGTGCAAATAAAATCGACAAACCCAACTCCTGAACCAAAAACCTCTGATGAAACGGCCGCTCCCGCTAAAAACCAACCAAGCGCCGGCTGGTTACAGATCATGAGTGGTCATAATTTGGGAAAAACCATCAGCTTAAACCGTAATATAACCAACCTGGGTACCCCCGGCGTGCAAACTGCCATGGTGTCCAAACGCACCGAGGGCTTTTTCATTACCCACCTGGAAGGTGCAAACCCGCCGAAGGTAGGTAATGCCTCAATTGGGGACAAAGCTCATCAGCTCAACGATGGCGACATCATCCAAATCGGCAATGTGAAAATGCAATTTTCGCTTGAATAGTAACCGGCACACTGCAGGAGAATACACATGGACAAAGAGCATGACTCCGAAAATAAACGGCATTTTTCCCGCATTGCGATGGATAGCACCGTTCGATTACTCTGCGACTCATCAGCAGCACAAGAAGCAAAACTCATCGATATTTCCCTCAAGGGCGCACTCTTTACCCAGCCGGACAACTGGACAGGGCAAACTGGCGATGCTTGCCGGATAGAAGTGCAGCTAGGTTCAACTGATACCATAATTAGAATGGAAGGTTCCATTGCTCATGCCGAAAAAGGACACCTAGGTTTCCATTGCGAGCATATTGATCTGAAAAGCATCTCCCACCTGAAACGTCTAATTGAATTGAACCTGGGAGATGAGTCCGTGTTAGAACGGGAGTTAACTGAATTAGTTGTGCCTGGCAATTAAAGAGCCACTTATAACTGATTTAGAGCTTCCCCAAGCCGAGTCACACCCACCACCTCAATACCTTGCGGATTTCGCCTGGGTAGATTGGCCTTAGGGACAATGGCACGAGTAAACCCATGTTTAGCGGCCTCTTTGAGGCGTGCCTCACCATTGGGTACCGGACGGATTTCACCTGCCAACCCCACTTCGCCGAAAACGACCAGTCCACTGGGTAGCGGCTTGTCACGCAGGCTGGAAATAATAGCCAGAAGCACCGCCAAATCTGCGCCAGTTTCAGTC
>DAOWII010000074.1 GCA_030640985.1 Chromatiales bacterium | reverse complement strand
GGAATCTGCATCAGCAAGAATACATATCTTGCCATAACGCAGCCCATCCAGTTTATCTGAACCGGGATCAACACCAATGGCGACAGAGATATCATGCACTTCTTGAGAGCCTAGCACCTGCTGAGAATCCACTTCCCAGGTATTTAATATTTTGCCTCGCAAGGGCATGATGGCTTGAAAATTTTTGTCTCGGGCTTGTTTGGCTGAACCACCTGCAGAATCACCCTCCACCAGAAATAATTCGGTACGCTCTGAATCCTGAGAGCTGCAATCCGCCAATTTTCCTGGTAAAGCAGGCCCCTGAGTGATCTTCTTCCGTACGACTTTTTTTCCTGCGCGCAATCGACTCTGGGCACTATTAATGGCCAGCTCCGCGATACGTTCACCATAATCCGTATGTTGATTAAGCCACAGACTAAAGGCATCTTTAACCACCCCGGAAACAAACGCAGCACACTCCCGTGATGATAGTCGTTCTTTAGTTTGCCCGGAGAACTGCGGTTCTTCCATCTTAACCGACAAGATATAACTTACCTTATCCCAGACATCATCCGGTGCCAGTTTCACACCCCGGGGGAGCAGGTTCCGATATTCACAGAACTCACGAACAGCCTCGGTCAAACCAGTACGTAAACCATTAACATGAGTGCCGCCCTGCGCTGTGGGTACCAGGTTTACGTAACTTTCAGTAACACCCTCTCCTCCCTCGGGCAACCAGACAATCGCCCATTCAACCGTTTCGTTATCTCCCCTCAGGCTATCGAGAAAAGGTTCTTCCGGCAATGTTTCAATACCATTGAGTTCATCAATTAAATAATCTTTAAGACCATCTTCGTAGTACCACTCAAATTTTTCACCACTGGCCTCGTCATGGAATTTTATTTTAAGGCCCGGACACAGTACCGCCTTGGCGCGCAGTACGTGCTTGAGTCGAGGTATGGAAAACTTTGGGGAATCAAAAAATTTCGGGTCTGGCCAGAATCTCAACGTGGTACCGGTATTACGCTTACCGACTTCGCCGATCACTTCCAGTTCAGAGACTTTGTCGCCGTCGGCAAAGGCAATATTGTATTCCTTACCGTCTCGACGTACCCAGACCTCGAGGTGTTTGGACAAGGCATTGACTACTGAAACACCTACACCATGCAAGCCACCGGAAAACTGATAATTCTTGTTGGAAAACTTTCCACCAGCATGAAGTTTGGTAAGAATAACCTCAACGCCAGGAATTTTTTCTTCCGGGTGCAGGTCAACAGGCATACCTCGACCATCATCACGCACTTCCAGAGACTGGTCCTTATAGAGAGTAACCTCAATACTTGAAGTATGTCCGGAAATCGCCTCATCGACACTATTATCGATCACCTCCTGAGCAAGGTGATTGGGTCTTTCGGTTTGTGTATACATCCCAGGGCGCTTCCGCACTGGCTCCAAACCACTTAATATTTCAATCGACTCAGCTGTGTAATCAATGGCCATAAATACCTAATTTCTTTTAGCGGAACGAATCAGAACATAAACCACTGTTAATTGAGTTGCACACCTAAACGATGCGCAACTTCCTCGTAGGCTTCAACTACCCCACCTAGTCCCTGGCGGAAACGGTCCTTATCAAGTTTGGCGCGGGTCTCGGCATCCCATAAACGGCAACCATCCGGCGAGAACTCATCCCCCAGAACCACCTCGCCTTTGTAGCGTCCAAATTCCAGCTTGTAATCCACCAAAATCATGCCCGCATCGGCAAACAGTTTTTTCAGTACATCATTCACTTTAAATGTCAGCACCTTCATTGCAGCTACTTCTTCATCGCTGGCCCAACCAAAGGTGCGAATATGATAATCGTTGATCATTGGATCATGTAATGCATCATCTTTTAAAAAAAACTCGAAGGTGGGTGGAACAAGATCGATTCCGTCTTCAACGGGTAAACGCTTACAAAGACTTCCTGTAGCCACATTACGAATAACACATTCCACTGGAATCATATCCAGATTTTTTACTACGGATTCCGTATCAGACAAAAGTGAATCGAGCTGTGTTGGCACACCCGCAGCTTCCAGCTTTTGCATAATAAAATTATTGAATTTATTATTAACCATTCCCTTGCGATCAAGCTGTTCAATTTTCCCACCATCAAAGGCGGAAGTATCATTACGAAATTCCATAATTAAAAAGCCAGGGTCATCTGTTTCATAAATAGATTTTGCCTTACCTTTAATTAGTTCTGCTTTCTTTTCCATATCGATGTCTCTTTAATAAATAAATTTAAATTGAAGTAATTAATAAAAATTATAGCGGTGTATTCTTATACGATTTCACGCCACTCCAGGCCTTCTTCCTGTCTGGCAATACCAATCCAGCCATCATCACAACCCAATACGGCACCCAATGCCTGGCGAACTTTCACTTCGGTGTTATTTTGCTCGCTTAAGTGCATAGCTACCAGGTGTTGCAAACCCGCATCACCTCTCTGGGCAATTAAATCTGCGGCCTGCTCATTACTCAAATGACCAAGTCGCCCGGCAACCCGTTGTTTCAAGCTATACGGGTAATCACTATTGGCCAGCATCTCGCTATCATGGTTGCACTCCAGCAATAAGGCATCACAATCATTAAGTTGTTCCATAATGTGGGGCGTCAGGGAGCCTGTATCCGTTAACAACCCCAAACGCCGACTACCGTCACTAAAAACAAATTGTGCCGGCTCACGTGCATCATGGGGCACCGGGAACGGCTGCACTTCCAGGCCATTAATCGAAAATGACTCGTGGCTATTAAACAATTCCAGTTGCGATAATTCACCACAACGCTGCACCGAATGAGTCCCTGGTGTCATCCAGACAGGAACTTTGTATTTTCGTGCTAGTGGCCCAACTCCGGAAATATGATCGCCATGTTCATGGGTCACCAGAATACCTGTCAAGTCAGAGGCCTGCTTGCCCAGGCGCTCCAGGCGTCGCTCCGTTTCCTTGATGGTAAAACCACAGTCCACCAACAAACAGGTATCATCCTTTGCGATCAGGGTAGCGTTTCCTCGACTGCCGCTACCCAAAGATGCGAAGCGCATCTATTTCATGCCTTCCAGAATCTTACTCAATACTTTCCGTGCTATTTTATCTTTTTCAGCCTTGCCTTTTTCATCCCGAATTACAACACGAGTCACTACCTTCTCTGTATTGTCATCTTGTTTCATTACAATCCGGAAACGATATTTATCAGCTTCATCCTCATCCCTGAAAACAGTATTAAACCAGGAGGTGCCTTCTTCTACATCTTTAATCTGGCCGATGTAATAAATACCTGCCGTACGATCACGATCTTCCACCTGCAAGTAAATCCGCTCCAGACTAAGCTCTAGTCGATGCCAGGCATAGTCAAATTTTTCCTCGAGTAACAGCACCACATCACCATCCTCCTCTGTTAGATAGCTGTGCGGCATTTCAGCAGGTAGCTCTATACTCTCTTCCATACCGTTCCCGGGCACACTCGTCAATGAGGGAGGTTCAGGGGAAGAACTCTGGACAGGCAAGGAGGCCGGCAGAATATCCGGCAAAACAATATTGTCACTACGTTCCGGCATCGTTAAGCCTTCCGGTAATTTCAGCTCAGGCAAAATCTCGGTATCCAACTCGAGCGCCAGCTCTTTGTCGTCACCACCCCATAGACTGCAGCCAACCAGAAGAAATGACACACTGAATATCAGCCCTGTCATTAAATAACGAGAATTGCTCACATCATAGCCTCAAATAATGCCAGACTGTTTCAGAGCCTGACGCACAGTATCTTGATATTGTTCGGAAAGCACCGTCAGCGGCAGGCGAATGCCAAGTGAAATCAATCCCATTTCGTGTAAAGCCCATTTCACCGGGATAGGATTGGCCTCCACAAATAGATTCTGGTGAACAGGCTGTAAACGATTATTGATAGCCTGCGCCTCATCACGTTTGCCCATAGCAGCCAGCGCACACACTTCATGCATTTCCCGTGGCGCCACATTGGCCGTCACCGAAATATTGCCCTTGCCTCCGAGCAATATCAGTTCCATGGCGGTGGCATCATCACCACTATAGACATCCAGTCGCTCACCACAACTCGCTATAATCGCCCTGGCCCGCTCCAGATCGCCTGTGGCCTCTTTGATGCCAACAATATTGGCGATATGCGACAGTCGTTCCACGGTCTCGGGCAACATGTCCACGGCAGTCCGCCCCGGCACGTTGTACAGAATTTGAGGAATAGCCACCGCATCGGCAATGGCCTTGAAGTGCTGATACAGGCCTTCCTGGGTGGGTTTATTGTAATAGGGAGTGACCAGCAGGCAGGCATCAGCCCCCGCCTGCATCGCGCAGCGGGTCAACTCAATGGCCTCCCGTGTGCAATTGGCTCCGGTACCGGCAATCACCGGAATACGACCGGCCGCCATATCAACCACCTGACGAATAACAGCACAATGCTCTTTTTCGTCCAGGGTCGCAGATTCGCCAGTGGTACCGACCGCAACAATCGCATCGGTGCCATTCTTGATATGGAATTCGACCAGTCCCCGCAGGCTGCTCTCATCCACTGAGCCATCTGCCTGCATCGGGGTTACCAGCGCCACCATACTGCCGTGAAACATGGTTGTACTCCCCACTCAAAATTGAGACTGCATGGTACTTGTGGCTTGAGTCCATGACAAGGGAATCACGACCAAAAGCGTTAAAATTCATCATTGAAAGACTCTCTGTCAGTTTGGGGCTTCCCGACCATCACGCTTTCTTGTATCTTCTAGAGTGTTCCCAATTGAGGAACACTTAATTCTC